>NZ_JBYTEO010000005.1:121731-171347 GCF_058791355.1 Pseudomonas sp. EB271-G4-1 | reverse complement strand
GGCTGCGATCTTTTGATCTTGATCTTAAAAAGCAAGATCAAAAGATCGCAGCCTGCGGCAGCTCCTACAGGGGATCGCATTTCCATAATAAGACTGAGATTGCCCTGAACCGAGGTCCCATCAACGAACCACCGCCGAGTGAATCGAACATGAGCGCCAACGTCGACCTCAACAACCGTCCCGACTACGACCAGGTCCTGCAGGACATTGCCGATTACGTCCTCAACTACAAAATCGAATCCGAAGAGGCGCTGGATACCGCGCGCAACTGCCTGATCGATACCTTGGGCTGCGGCTTGCTGGCCCTGCGTTTTCCCGAATGCACCAAGCACTTGGGGCCCTTGGTCGAAGGCACCTTCGTGCCGTTCGGCGCCCGCGTACCAGGCACCAGCTATCGACTTGATCCGGTCAAGGCCGCGTGGGACATCGGCTGCATCGTGCGCTGGCTCGACTACAACGACACCTGGCTCGCCGCTGAATGGGGCCATCCGTCGGATAACCTCGGCGGGATTCTCGCGGTGGCCGACCACCTGTCGCAAAAGCGCCTCGCCAATGGCGAGACGCCGCTGACCGTTCGTACGGTGCTCGAAGCAATGATCATGGCCCATGAGATTCAGGGCGTGATTGCTCTGGAAAACTCGTTCAACCGCGTGGGCCTCGATCACGTCATCCTGGTGAAAGTCGCTTCGACCGCGGTCACCGCCAAACTCATGGGTGCCAATCGCGGGCAATTGCTCTCAGCGTTGTCCCATGCGTTCGCCGATGGCCAGGCATTGCGCACCTACCGCCATGCACCGAATGCCGGCTCGCGCAAATCCTGGGCGGCGGGCGATGCAACCAGTCGTGGAGTGCGCCTGGCGGACATTGCCATGCGTGGCGAGATGGGCATCCCCGGTGTGTTGAGTGCCAAACAGTGGGGCTTTTACGACGTGCTGTTCAGCCACACCAACGATGACTTGGCGCTCAAGCCTGGAGACCGGCGCGAGTTCAGCTTTTCGCGGCCGTACGGCAGTTATGTGATGGAAAATGTGCTGTTCAAAATCAGTTTTCCTGCCGAGTTCCACGCGCAAACCGCCTGTGAAGCCGCGGTAATCCTGCACCCCCAAGTGCGTAATCGCCTGCATGACATCGACCGGATCGTCATCACCACCCAGCAATCGGCGATCCGCATTATTTCCAAGGTCGGTCCGCTGGCCAATGCCGCCGACCGCGATCACTGCATCCAGTACATGACCGCGGTGCCGCTGGCCTTTGGCAACCTGGTGGCCGAGTACTACGAAGATGATTTCCACAAGGCGCATCCGATCATCGATGTACTGCGCGACAAGATGGTCATTGTCGAAAACCCGGATTACACCCGTGAATACCTGGAAGCCGACAAGCGGTCGATTGCCAATGCCGTGCAGGTGTTTTTCAAGGATGGGTCCAGCACCGGGAATGTGGTGGTGGAGTACCCGATAGGCCATCGTCGGCGCCGTGCCGAGGGCATTCCGTTGTTGGAGGACAAGTTCAAGGCGAACCTGCTGACACGCTTTACCGCGCAACGTAGCGAGGAGATTTTCGAGCTGTGCAAGGATCAGCAAAAGCTTGAGGCAACACCGGTGAACCGGTTTGTAGACATGTTTCTTATCTAGGAGACCGCGTTATCGTTCCTTCGCGAGCAGGCTCGCTCCCACATGGGATTCGTGTCGTTCACAAATGCGGTGTTCAACGAGATCTACTGTGGGAGCGAGCCTGCTCGCGAAGACGTCCGAATAGGCGCTACAGGTTATTTGAACCGCCGCTCGACACCTTTCTCCACCAGGATTTTCGCGGAAATTTCTTCCACCGAAAAATGCGTGGAGTTGATATTGGGAATGTTCTCGCGGCGAAACAGGTTTTCCACCTCGCGCACTTCGAATTCGCACTGGGCGTAGCTCGAATAGCGGCTGTTGGGCTTGCGTTCGTTGCGGATGGCGGTGAGGCGGTCCGGGTCGATGGTCAGGCCGAACAGCTTGTGCTGGTGGGCACGTAGCGCGCTAGGCAGTTGCAGGCGTTCCATGTCGTCTTCGGTCAGCGGGTAGTTGGCCGCGCGGATACCGAATTGCATGGCCATGTACAGACACGTCGGCGTCTTACCACAACGCGACACGCCCACTAGTATCAGGTCGGCCTTGTCGTAATAGTGCGTGCGGGCACCGTCGTCGTTGTCGAGGGCGAAGTTCACCGCCTCGATGCGCTCCATGTAATTGGTGTTGGCACCGATGGAGTGGGATTTGCCCACGGTATAGGAAGAATGCTCAGTCAGTTCCTGTTCAAGCGGCGCCAGGAAAGTCGAGAAAATATCGATCATGAAACCATTGGAAGTTGCGAGGATCTCACGAATGTCCTGATTGACGATGGTGTCGAAGATAATCGGACGGAAGCCGTCGGTTTCGGCGGCTTTGTTGATTTGTTGTACCATGGCCCGTGCTTTTTCCACGCTGTCGATGTATGGCCGCGTGAATTTGCTGAAGGTAATGTTTTCGAACTGCGCCAGGAGGCTTTGACCCAGGGTTTCGGCGGTAATGCCGGTGCCATCGGAGATAAAGAAAGCAGATCGTTTCATTTGCACCTTGGGCCTTAAGCTAATGAGCATTCTTGGATATGATAGGCGCGATTTGCCGGCCGCCAATGGCCCGCATTCTCACTTATTTTCCAGGTCCAGGCCATACAGCTGGCAAATGCTCCCCCGAGCAGCCGGCTTCTGAGCTTTTCCAACACAGTTAGTGGAGAGATCACCTTGGTAGAGTACGTAGTTTCCCTCGATAAGCTCGGCAAACACGATGTTGAGCATGTGGGGGGCAAGAACGCATCCCTGGGCGAGATGATCAGCAATCTTGCGGGTGCCGGTGTATCGGTACCCGGTGGCTTCGCCACGACCGCTCAGGCATATCGTGATTTCCTGGAACTGAGCGGCCTGAACCAGCAGATTCATGACGCCCTGGATGCCCTGGACGTCGACGACGTGAATGCCCTGGCCAAGACCGGCGCCCAGATCCGCCAATGGATCATGGAAGCCGAGTTCCCGGAAAAACTGAACACCGAAATCCGCACCGCGTTTGCCGCGCTGTCCGCAGGCAACCCTGACGTGGCCGTGGCCGTGCGCTCTTCCGCTACCGCCGAAGACTTGCCCGATGCGTCCTTCGCCGGTCAGCAGGAAACCTTCCTGAACATCCGTGGTGTCGAAAACGTCATTCGTGCCGCCAAGGAAGTATTCGCCTCCCTTTTCAACGATCGCGCGATTTCCTATCGCGTGCACCAGGGCTTCGACCACAAGTTGGTAGCCCTGTCGGCCGGCGTACAGCGCATGGTCCGCTCCGAAACCGGCACCGCCGGCGTGATGTTCACCCTCGATACCGAATCGGGCTTCCGTGACGTGGTGTTCATCACCGGCGCCTACGGCCTGGGTGAAACCGTCGTACAAGGCGCGGTGAACCCGGATGAGTTCTACGTCCACAAAGGCACCCTGGCCGCCGGTCGCCCGGCGATCCTGCGCCGCAACCTGGGCAGCAAGGCCATCAAGATGATCTACGGCGACGAGGCCAAGGCCGGTCGTTCGGTCAAGACTGTCGATGTCGACAAGGCTGAACGTGCGCGTTTCTGCCTGACCGATGCTGAAGTCAGCGAGCTGGCCAAGCAGGCGATGATCATCGAGAAGCACTACCAGTGCCCGATGGACATCGAGTGGGCCAAGGACGGTGACGACGGCAAGCTGTACATCGTGCAGGCCCGTCCGGAAACCGTGAAGAGCCGTACCCAGGCCAACGTCATGGAACGTTACCTGTTGAAGGAAACCGGCACCGTGCTGGTCGAAGGCCGTGCCATTGGCCAGCGCATTGGCGCCGGCAAGGTCCGCATCATCAAGGACGTGTCCGAGATGGACAAGGTCCAGCCAGGCGACGTGCTGGTATCGGACATGACCGACCCGGACTGGGAACCGGTCATGAAGCGCGCCAGCGCCATCGTCACCAACCGTGGCGGTCGTACCTGCCACGCGGCGATCATTGCCCGTGAGCTGGGTATCCCGGCCGTGGTCGGTTGCGGCAACGCTACCCAGCTGTTGAAAGACGGCCAGGGCGTGACCGTTTCCTGCGCTGAAGGCGACACCGGTTTCATCTTCGAAGGCGAACTGGGCTTCGACATCAAGAAGAACTCCGTGGACGCCATGCCGGATCTGCCGTTCAAGATCATGATGAACGTCGGCAACCCGGACCGCGCCTTCGACTTCGCACAGCTGCCGAACGCCGGTGTGGGCCTGGCCCGCCTGGAGTTCATCATCAACCGCATGATCGGCGTGCACCCTAAAGCGCTGCTGAACTACGACGGCCTGCCGCAAGACATCAAGGAAAGCGTCGACAAGCGCATTGCTGGCTACGACGACCCGGTCGGCTTCTACGTCGAGAAACTGGTCGAAGGCATCAGCACCCTGGCAGCGGCGTTCTGGCCGAAAAAGGTCATCGTGCGTCTGTCGGACTTCAAGTCCAACGAATACGCCAACCTGATCGGCGGCAAGCTCTACGAGCCGGAAGAAGAGAACCCGATGCTGGGCTTCCGCGGCGCCTCGCGTTACATCAGCGAATCGTTCCGTGACTGCTTCGAACTCGAATGTCGCGCCCTCAAGCGCGTGCGCAACGAGATGGGCCTGACCAACGTCGAAATCATGGTGCCGTTCGTCCGTACCCTGGGCGAAGCGAGCCAAGTGGTGGATCTGCTCGCCGAAAACGGCCTGGCCCGTGGCGACAACGGCCTGCGCGTCATCATGATGTGCGAGCTGCCGTCCAACGCGATCCTGGCGGAAGAGTTCCTCGAATTCTTCGACGGTTTCTCCATCGGCTCCAACGACCTGACCCAGCTCACCCTGGGCCTGGACCGTGACTCCGGGATCATCGCGCACCTGTTCGACGAGCGAAATCCTGCGGTCAAGAAGCTGCTGGCCAACGCCATTGCCGCCTGTAACAAGGCTGGCAAGTACATCGGCATTTGCGGCCAGGGTCCTTCGGACCACCCTGACCTGGCCAAGTGGCTGATGGAGCAGGGCATCGAGAGCGTTTCGCTGAACCCTGATTCCGTACTGGAAACCTGGTTCTTCCTGGCGGAAGGTCAAGCGCAGGCTTGATGGTGTGTGAACGGCTCGCTCACGTGCCTTTGTAGGGGCGAGCATGCTCGCGATGGACGTCAACGATAACGCGTTTGTCATGGATGAACGTGGTGTCTTGACGTTTTTCGCGAGCATGCTCGCTCCTACAGGGGTGGGGCGGAGCCTTTGAGATTCAAGTAGGGCGGGCTCCTCTGGAAGCCGCCCTTTTTTGTGCAAGAGATTATGCAAAGCAGCAGCAACCTGTTTCCTGTCGCCCTGATCAGCGCCGAGCGCCGCGGTGATCTGAGCGAAGATGTCTACCGCTTGAAACCCGGTAACAGCCCGGACGGCACCGTAGAACTGGCGGTGACGCGCCTCGGCATGGCCGATGAACCGGCATCCCGTGGCGTGCCGGTGATCCTGTTGCACGGCAGTTTTTCCAATCGACGCTTCTGGTTCTCCCCCAAGGGGCTGGGCCTGGGTGCCTATCTGGCGCGCCAGGGGTTCGATGTCTGGATTGCGGAAATGCGCGGTCACGGCCTCTCCCGGCGCAACCAGAGCTATCGCAAGAACCGAGTTGCCGACTATGCACGATACGACCTGCCAGCCATCGGCGCCTTCGTACGCGAGCAAAGCGGCCAGGTTCCGCACTGGATCGGCCATTCGCTGGGCGGCATCACCCTGGCGGCCGCGCTGGGTGGCCAATACATTGGCGAACCCGTGGTGGCGTCCGCGGCGCTTTTTGGCACGCAAGTCAGTCGCACTTACTGGCCGCTGAAGATTCCACCGGTGGAATGGAGCGGTCGTTTCATCCTCAAGCGCTTTGCCCAGCTCTCCGGTTCACGGCTCAAGCGTGGCCCAGAGGACGAGCCGATTGGCCTGGCCTTGGAAAGCATGCGCTGGTACGGTCTGTTCGGGCGCTTTGGCGATGCCGACAAAGACTGGTGGGCGGGCCTGGCCGAGGTCAGGATGCCGGTGCTGGCGGTGAGCGCCGCGGGCGATCATCAGGACCCGGCCTGGGCTTGTCGCAAGCTGTTCGATCAGTTGGGTTGCGAGCACAAGCAATTCATTAACCTGGGGCGTGAGCAGGGGTTTGCCGATAATTTCGGTCATGTCGAGATGTTGGTCAGCAAAGCCGCCCAGGCTGAAGTCTGGCCGTTAGTCGCTCGCTGGCTGTCAGATCAGCAGACGCCGTTGCTCGGTGATCAAGCGGATTTGGCCGCGGCGATCTAAGCTGGACGCTCTATCAAGGGCATTTCGCTCTGGTCGGGTTGCAGTTAAGATATGACGCATTGAGCTGTTCTGGTCATTTTCTGTGACTAAATCAGTAGTGATGTTCGTGCTTTCTTCCTAATTACAGGAGTTTCTCGATGAACCATTACCTCACCCCTGACCTGTGCGACGCCTACCCGGATTTGGTGCAGGTGCTGGAACCGATGTTCAGCAATTTCGGTGGCCGGGATTCCTTCGGCGGCGAGATCGTGACCATCAAGTGCTTCGAAGACAACTCGCTGGTAAAGGAGCAAGCCGAGCTCAAGGGTAATGGCAAAGTGTTGGTGGTCGATGGTGGTGGCTCCCTGCGTCGCGCTTTGCTGGGCGATATGATCGCCGAGAAAGCCGCGAAGAACGGCTGGGAAGGGATGGTGATCTACGGTTGCATCCGTGACGTCGACGTCATCGCGCAAACCGACCTGGGGGTCCAGGCGTTGGCCAGCCACCCGATGAAAACCGACAAGCGTGGTATTGGCGACCTGAATGTTGCCGTGACCTTCGCCGGCGTGACCTTTCATCCCGGTCATTACCTCTATGCGGACAACAACGGCGTGATCATCTCGCCGAGCCCGCTTGCGATGCCTGAGTAAGTCCTGGCCGATTTTTTTGAAGAATGGAATGCGGATGTTCGAGGAAGAAAACGCGCAGTGGGGGCTGGTACATGCCCTGGTGCTGGATGGTAAAGGCGGTGCGCGTTCGATAGCCCGGACAGAACTCGACGAATTGCAGCTGCAGGCTCATGAAAGCCTGTGGCTGCATTGGGATCGCAGTCACCCGCAAACCCAGACCTGGCTGCGCAAGTCCAGCGGCCTGAGTGAGTTCAGCTGCGATCTCTTGCTGGAAGAAAACACCCGCCCGCGTCTCCTGCAGCTTTCGGACAGCGAACTGCTGCTATTTTTGCGTGGCGTAAACCTTAATCCGGGCGCCGAGCCTGAAGACATGGTCTCGGTACGCATCTTCGGTTCTGCCCAGCGAGTCATCTCCCTGCGTCTGCGTCCGCTGCGTGCCACTGAAGATTTGCTGGTGCAACTGGAAGCAGGCAAGGGGCCGAAAACCGCCTCCGAACTCATTCTCTACATGGCTCAGTACCTCACCAACAAGGTGCAGGATCTGGTCAGTTGCCTGTCGGAAGTGGTCGATGAGGAAGAAGAAAAGCTGGATTCCGACGAGCGGTATACTCCTGAGCACGGTGCTGTTTTGCAGATCCGGCGCCGGGCTGCTGCGTTGAAGCGATTCCTCGCTCCGCAGCGGGACATTTTTGGTCAACTGACGCGCATCAAATTGCCCTGGTTCGTCGAGGACGATGGCGATTACTGGAACGAATTGAACAACAGCCTGACCCGCTATCTGGAGGAGCTGGAATTAACCAGAGAGCGCGTGGGGCTGGTCCTGGAGACTGAAGACCGGCGATTGAGCGTGCGCATGAACCGCACCATGTATCGCTTTGGCATCATCACCGGGATTTTTTTGCCGATGAGTTTTCTGACCGGTCTTTTGGGAATCAACGTCGGGGGTATTCCATTTTCAGAAAGCCCCTATGGCTTCCTCGTCGCCTGCCTGCTGATGATCTCGGTGGCGCTCGGGCAGTGGTGGTTATTCCGACGTTTGCGCTGGGTTTGAACGTGCGCCATGTGACCCGGGCAAATTTGACCGCGTCTTTCACAGACATCACGAGAGGTGCGTATGCACGATCCGTTTGAACAGTCTTTGCGCGACATGCTCAAGGCATCACCGTCCACCCGGGACGACGATGCATGCCTGGGGCGTGTCCTGAAAACCGCCAATCGCCAGGTTGGCGCAGGTGATTTGTTCAGCCTGCTGGGCCGCTGGTTGCCCGCCCTGATGATCGCCCTCAATAATGGCTCGGCCCATGTCGCGCCGGTCTCCCGTCTTCGTAAACCTACCGCTCGCACTGCTGATAAGGCTGATTGAATATGGAACTTGATCTCTGGACACAGAGCCTCGTCACTGCAATGACTGCGTTATGGACCAAGGTTGCGAACTTCATCCCGAACCTGTTCGGCGCACTGGTCGTGCTCCTGCTCGGTTTTGTCGTGGCCAAGCTGTTGGACACCTTGCTGTCCAAATTGCTCGCCAAACTCGGCCTGGATCGCCTGATGGGCGGTACCGGCCTGACGAAATTGTTGTCCCGTGCCGGCCTTCAAGTACCTATCTCAACGCTGATCGGTAAAATCGTCTATTGGTTCGTTCTGCTGATTTTTTTGGTTTCTGCCGCAGAATCACTTGGACTTGAACGAGTTTCAGCTACGCTGGATATGCTTGCGCTATATTTGCCGAAGGTATTCGGTGCGGCGCTGGTGCTGTTGGTGGGTGTCTTGCTGGCGCAATTGGCCAATGGGCTGGTGCGCGGAGCGGCAGAAGGCGTAGGCCTGGACTACGCTTCGGGACTTGGGAGAATTGCCCAGGGCCTGGTGATCATCATCAGTATCTCGGTCGCGATCAGTCAGTTGGAGGTCAAGACTGACCTGCTTAACCACGTGATCGTGATCGTTTTGATTACCGTTGGTCTGGCGGTTGCGCTGGCCATGGGGTTGGGAAGCCGGGAAATTGCCGGTCAGATTCTTGCGGGAATCTATGTGCGTGAGTTGTACCAGGTTGGGCAACAAGTGCGTGTTGGAGAGGTCGAAGGGCAGATCGAAGAGATCGGCACGGTTAAAACTACATTGCTGACGGATGAGGGTGAGCTAGTCTCTCTTTCCAATCGGATCCTCCTCGAGCAGCATGTGAGTAGCCGCTAACCCGGCAAACCCTGCTAATGTATGCCGCCGCGAAATGCCGCCTGATGCTGGCTGCGGCGGACATTGACCTGACTGTCGGCACGACTTGTTTTGAATAAAGCCCAATCGTTATCCATGCGCTACGACCCCCGCGAGCTCTCTGATGAGGAGTTGGTCGCGCGCTCGCATACCGAGCTGTTTCACGTGACGCGCGCATATGAAGAACTGATGCGGCGTTACCAACGAACATTATTTAATGTCTGTGCAAGGTATCTCGGGAACGATCGCGATGCTGACGATGTCTGTCAGGAGGTCATGTTGAAGGTGCTGTACGGCCTGAAGAACTTCGAGGGCAAATCGAAGTTCAAGACATGGCTATATAGCATCACGTACAACGAGTGCATTACGCAGTATCGGAAAGAAAGGCGAAAGCGTCGCTTGATGGACGCCTTGAGTCTTGACCCCCTCGAGGAAGCGTCCGAAGAAAAGGCGCCGAAACCCGAGGAAAAGGGTGGACTTGATCGCTGGTTAGTGTATGTGAACCCGATTGACCGAGAAATTCTGGTGCTACGATTTGTCGCAGAGCTGGAGTTTCAGGAGATCGCAGACATCATGCACATGGGCTTGAGCGCTACAAAAATGCGGTACAAACGCGCTCTAGATAAATTGCGTGAGAAATTTGCGGGCATTGCTGAAACTTAGTTCGGCGCAAATATCTCTTACGTGTAGGCAAGTTCTGATAGACTTGCCGCCGAGTTGTCCCCCGGTTTGCGGGACTGCTTCACAATCACCAGATGGGGATTTAACGGATGAAACTGAAAAACACCTTGGGCTTGGCCATTGGTTCTCTTATTGCCGCCACTTCGATCGGCGCTCTGGCACAGGGCCAAGGCGCAGTTGAAATCGAAGGCTTCGCCAAGAAAGAGTACTTTGACAGTACCCGTAACTTCAAAAACGACGGTAACCTGTTCGGTGGCTCTGTTGGTTACTTCCTGACCGACGACGTTGAGCTGCGTCTGGCTTACGACGAAGTTCACAACGTACGTTCCGACTCTGGCCAGAACATCAAGGGCGCGAACACCGCTCTGGACGCTCTGTACCACTTCAACAACCCAGGCGACATGCTGCGTCCTTACGTCTCGGCCGGTTTCTCCGACCAGAGCATCGACCAGAACGGTTCGAACGGTCGTGACCGTTCCACCTTCGCCAACGTTGGCGGCGGCGCCAAGCTGTACTTCACCGACAACTTCTACGCCCGTGCTGGCGTTGAAGCTCAATACAACATCGACCAGGGCAACACCGAGTGGGCTCCTAGCGTCGGTATCGGTGTGAACTTCGGTGGCGGCTCCAAGCCAGCTCCTGCTCCAGTTCCAGCACCAGAAGTCTGCTCCGACAGCGACAACGATGGCGTTTGCGACAACGTAGACAAGTGCCCGGACACCCCAGCCAACGTAACTGTTGACGCTGATGGCTGCCCAGCAGTTGCTGAAGTTGTTCGTGTAGAGCTGGACGTGAAATTCGACTTCGACAAGTCGGTAGTCAAGCCTAACAGCTACGGCGACATCAAGAACCTGGCTGACTTCATGAAGCAGTACCCATCCACCAGCACCACTGTTGAAGGTCACACTGACTCCGTCGGTCCTGACGCTTACAACCAGAAACTGTCCGAGCGTCGTGCAAACGCCGTTAAGCAAGTTCTGACCAACCAGTACGGTGTTGAATCGTCCCGCGTTCAGTCTGTTGGCTACGGCGAATCCCGCCCAGTTGCCGACAACGCTACTGAAGCTGGCCGTGCTGTAAACCGTCGCGTAGAAGCGCAGGTTGAAGCTCAAGCTAAGTAATTAGCCCACAGCTACGAGAAAAGCCCGGCTCATGCCGGGCTTTTCTTTGTCTGCGATTTGAGATTTGTGTGGTGACTTGAAAAGATCGCAGCCTGCGGCAGCTCCTACATTGGTACTGCGCAAATCCCTGTAGGAGCTGCCGCAGGCTGCGATCTTTTGATCTTCTCGCCAACCGCCACTGCACCGATGACCAATATCGCCGGGCTTTTCAGCTCAAAGACGTAGGCATCTTCCTCCATAGCCGTCAGATCGCTCCGACATTCTCGCTGTTGCGGTAATGAAGCGTTTTCGATCATCGCCACCGGCGTATCCTCCGCCATCCCCCCGGCCAACAACTGCTCGCGGATTTCGCTGAGCTTGGCCACCCCCATGTAGATCACCAGGGTCGTACCGCCTTGGGCCAGTGCCTGCCAATTCAGGCTGCTGCCGTCCTGGGTATGGGCGGTGACCAGTGTCACACCCCGCGCGACACCGCGCAGGGTCAGCGGAATATCGCACTGGGTGGCGCCTGCAAGCCCGGCCGTGATGCCATTGACCAGTTCGACCTCAACCCCGCGCTCGCGCAACCACTGGGCCTCTTCGCCTCCGCGCCCGAAAATGCACGGGTCACCCCCTTTAAGCCGCACCACGCATTTGCCCTGCCGGGCATAACGCAGCATCAGGCGATGGATGAACGCTTGTGGCGTGGAGCGGCAACCGCCGCGTTTGCCCACCGCCACGATCCGCGCTGCAGGGCAATGTTCGAGTATTGCGCCGTTGACCAGGTCATCGATCAGCACCACGTCGGCTTCTTTCAATGCGCGCACCGCCTTGAGGGTCAGCAATTCAGGATCACCGGGACCCGCACCCACCAGCCAGACTTTTGCGTTCATAGTGTTGTTCCTCACGAAATGACGATGATCGGTTTTAAGGGCAATGCAGGCTCAGCCATGGAACACCAGGAACAGCAACGCCAGGTTCGCCAGCAGCGACATCAGGGCCAATGTCCGCCACACCTTCAGCGGTTCGCGCTCCAGCAAAGGCCTGGGACGTACGCTTAAACTGCGTCGCTCCCCCTGTTCCAGCAGGCGCAACCATTCCTCGGCGGTTTCAAAGCGCTCAGCCGGGTCTGCGGCAACCGCACGTTCCAGACTTTGCGCCAGCCATTCGGGCAGGTCAGGGCGGTAGCGGCTGGCACTGACCGGAACGCCGAACCGGGGGCGCTGGAAGGCTTCGATTTCGCCGTAGGGAAAATGCCCGGTGAGCAGAAAGTACAAGGTCACCCCCACCGCATACAGGTCCTGCTGCGGCGTCGGTGACTCCCCACGGAAGGCTTCCGGGGCGATATAGCTTGGAGTTCCAGGCAGGGTACTGGGCTGATCTTCAGACAGGCCGGGGCAGTAGGCGAGGCCGAAGTCCAGCAGACGCAACTCGCCGTCGTCCCCTGACAGCAGGTTCTGCGGCTTGATATCGCGATGCAGGATCTGCCGTCGATGGAGCATGCCGACCGCTCGCAGCAGGCGTTCAGCCACGTCCTGCCATTGGGCCAGGGGCATGGGTCCGATCTGTTCATGCACTTGAGCAAGGGTCGAGCCCGAATATTCGCGCATCACGTAGTACAGATGCTGACGCTGGCTGGCCGCATGCACTTCAGGAAAGTGCCGCCCGGCTACGCGCTTGAGGAACCATTCTTCGGACAGCAACGCTTGCCCGGCCTGATGATCGTCATGCAGGCGAGGGGGCAGGGTTTTCAGCAACCAGGGCTGCTGCTGGCTGTCGCGTACCCGATAGAGCAACGACTGCTGGCTCTGGCTGAGAATCCCTTCAATCTGCCAGCCCTCGAAAACCTGGCCCGGTTTCAGCGCCGGGGGCAGTGGCCATTGCTGCAGATGGATCAATGCATCGCCGATATTGGATTCACCCAGGGCATCGACCCGCACCAGCAGTGCGCTGGCGTTATCCTGGCTGCCCGCCAGGTGTGCGGCGTTGACCAGGGTTTGCGCGGCGCTGTCCAGGTCCGGCTGGTCACGCAGGATCGCCGCGATGGCGGTGTCGCCCAGGACCGCCCAGACCCCGTCGCTGAGCAGCACAAAGCTTTCGTCGATACGCAGTTCGCCATCGAGAAAGTCCAGTACCAGGTGTTGATCCAGGCCCAGTGCACGCTTGAGTACATGCTGCATGCCCGGTTGGTCCCAGACGTGATCTTCGCTGACCCGCTGCAACTGCTCGGCGTGCCAGCGATACACCCGGCAATCGCCGACATGGGCCAAGGTAAAACGCCGACCGCGCAGGACCAGGGCGCTGACGGTGGTCAGCAGCGGCTGGCCTGCGCCGTTGGCTTGCAGCCAGCGGTTTTGCGCCAGCAGCAAGCGATCCAGCGCCTGGGCAACCCCCCAGGTTTCCGGCGTGGCGTAGTAGTCCAGCGCCAGGGCCTGCAATGTCGAGCGAGCCGCCAGGCCACCGTCGGCGCACTGGCTGACGCCATCGGCGATGGCGAACAGGTAGCCCTTGCTGGCTGCCAGCGCCGGGGCCGGCGTGACGAGGCGCAAGGCGTCCTGATTCTCATCGCGCGGGCCGATGGCGCTGGCTTGCGCAAAACTTAATTGCAGGCTCATGGTGGCGTCAAACCCGTGCAGCCGTCACAGCGGCCGAACCCCAGGTGGTCCTCCAGCGGCGTTTTACGCCGTGCAGGCCGAACCAGGCGAGCACCCCCAGGCTGGCGAACAACCACAATGCCATCTGGTAGCTGCCGGTGCTTTGCTTGATCGCACCCATGCCTGCCGCCAGGGCAAATCCACCGATGCCGCCGGCCATGCCGATCAGGCCGGTCATGACGCCGATCTCGCGACGGAAACGCTGGGGCACCAACTGGAACACCGCACCGTTGCCTGCACCCAAACCGAGCATGGTGCACACGAACAGGGCCAGCGCGGCATAGGAGCTGGGCAAGTTGAAACCGACGGCAGCGATACAGATGGCCGCCACGGTGTACATCGCGAGCAGGGTGCGAATGCCGCCGAAACGATCGGCCAAGGCGCCTCCCAGTGGCCGCATCAGGCTACCGCCGAACACACAGGCTGCCGTGTAGTAACCAGCGGTCACGGGGCTCAGGCCATACTGGTCGTTGAAATAACCGGGCAGGGCGCTGGCCAGGCCGATAAAGCCACCGAAGGTCACGCTGTAGAAAAACATGAACCACCAGCTGTCGCGGTCACCCAGGGCCTTGAAGTAGTCAGTCATCGACTTGGCTTTCGGCCGCTCAGGCGCGTTCTTGGCCAGCCAGGCGAAGACGATCAGTGTCAGGATCAACGGGATCAGTGCGAAACCGAACACATTGCTCCAGCCAAAGGCAGCCGCCAGAACCGGTGCAATCAGCGCCGCGAGCACAGTGCCGGAGTTTCCGGCCCCGGCGATGCCCATGGCCTTGCCCTGGTGCTGTGGCGGATACCATTGCGATGCCAAGGGCAGGGCGACAGCGAAGGAGGCGCCGGCCATGCCGAGGAACAACCCCAGCAGCAAGGCTTGCTCGTAGGTATGGATGCCGAGTTTCCAGGCGCCGAACAATGCGCAAATGACGATCACCTGGCCGATCAGGCCGGCAGTCTTGGGTGACAGGCGATCAGCCAGCATCCCCATTACGAAGCGCAGTACCGCCCCGGCCAGAATCGGCGTGGCCACCACCAGTCCGCGTTGTTGTGTGGTCAGGTGCAGGTCGCCAGCGATCTGAACGGCCAGCGGGCCGAGCAGGTACCACACCATGAAACTCAGGTCGAAATAGAGGAAGGCTGCGAACAGTGTCGGGGTATGGCCGGATTTCCAGAAGCTTGAATTCATCGCGCACCTCAGATGATAGGAGTCTCGAACGGGAGCCAAAACAAAAAAAACGCCGCCACCTGATTCGCCATGGGGTAAATGAGGTGAGCGACGTCTTTGTCGTAGGTGGGGCAACCGCCGTTGGTTACCTGTAGGGATTACTTAGCCAGATCTGTGCCAACAGTTGGGACCGAGTTGCGGCCATTCGCGAGCAGGCTCGCTCCCACAGGGGGAATGCATTTCAAATGTGGGAGCGAGCCTGCTCGCGAAGAGGCCTTCAACGGCACCAGAAAAACTCAGCCAAGCAACTCACTCATGGCAATGATCTGCTCCGCCACCTGGATCAGCTTCTGCTGGCGGCTCATCGCCTGGCGACGCATCAGGGTGTAGGCCTCTTCTTCGTTGCAGTCCTTCATCTTCATCAGCAGCCCCTTGGCCAGCTCGATGCGCTTGCGCTCGGCCAGTTGCTGGTCACGGGCGTGCAGTTGGGCGCGCAGGGCCTGGTCGCTTTCGAAACGCGCCATGGCCACGTCGAGAATCGGTTGCAGGCGCTGTGCGTGAATGCCTTCGACAATGTAGGCACTGACCCCGGACTTGATCGCCTGGCGCATCACGTCGGGGTCGTGTTCGTCGGTGAACATCACAATCGGCCGTGGCTGGTCACGGCTGACCAGCACCACTTGCTCCATGACATCGCGGCTCGGTGACTCGGTATCGATCAGGATCACGTCCGGGCGCACCGTTTCGACGCGTTCGGGCAAGTCGATGGTCAGCCCGGATTCGTCGATAACCTCGAAACCGGCCTCGGTCAGGGCGGCTTTCAAGCGGCCGACTTTTTTCGCGGTGTCGTTGATCAGCAGGATACGCAACATGTCTGCAGTCTCCTGTCAGCGGCTGGCGAGTAGAGGCAAGCTGTCGCTCATGGCGTGCAGCTTGAAGCTGCGGGCATAACTGGCCGGGTCCGAACCGTCCCAGACCCTGCCGTCGATCAATTGGCTGCTGCGCATCTCATTGCCTGGGATGGCAACACCGACGGCGCTGGCAGCCTCTCGGTATAAGTCTAGTTGTTGAACCTGACGGGCCACGGCGAGGTAATCGGGGTCGTCGCGCAACAGCCCCCAGCGACGAAACTGGGTCATGAACCACATGCCATCGGACAGGTAGGGCAAGTTGACCGCCCCCTGCCCATGGAAACGCAGGGCGTGCGGGTCTTGCCATTCGTTGCCCAGGCCGTCGGCATAGTCGCCCAGCAGCCGTGGTTCGATACACGACAACGGCGCATCGAGGTACTGCGCAGCGCTGAGCAATTGCGCGGTACTGCGGCGATTTTCGACACTGTCGTCGATGAAGCGGCTGGCTTCGAGGATCGCCATCACCAAAGCTCGGGCGGTGTTGGGGTATTGCTCGACGAAAGCGCGCGTACAGCCGAGGATTTTTTCCGGGTGGTCTGGCCAGATGGCCTGGGAGGTCGCCAGGGTAAAACCGAGGTTTTGCTTCACCGCGCTGTCAGCCCAGGGCTCACCGACACAGAAGCCGTCGATACGCCCGGCTTGCAGGTGCGCCACCATTTGCGGCGGCGGCACTACGACGCTGTCGACGTCGTGCAGCGGATGAATGCCCTGGCTTGCCAGCCAGTAGTACAACCACATGGCATGGGTGCCGGTGGGAAAGGTCTGGGCGAAGGTCAGTTTTGGGCGAGTTTGGTGCACGTGACGGTCCAGTGCTTCAGGACTGGTCACGCCGACGGCCTGCAAGCCATGGGAGAGGTTGATGCTCTGGCCGTTCTGGTTCAGGCCCATGAGCACCGCCATGTCGGTGGGGGCCACGCCGCCGATGCCCAGGTGCACGGCGTAGATAAGGCCGTAGAGGCTGTGGGCGGCGTCGAGTTCGCCGCTCACCAGTTTGTCCCGCAGGTTGGCCCAGGACGACTGGCGCTTGAGGTTCAAGGTCAGTCCGTAGGGCTGGGCGAAGCCCTGGGTGGCAGCGACCACCACCGAAGCGCAGTCGCTCAGGGCCATGAAGCCTAGGTTGATTTCGGTCTTTTCCGGGGCATCGCTGCCATTGACCCAGGCCAAGGGGCCGATTGAGGGTTCGTTCATCGATTTCGCACCTTCCAAAAAAAACGTCGTCCCGGACCCCGTATGAGCAGGGGCGGCTGACGACGCCGTTGTCCTGGCACGCATTCCGCCGTTGGCCTGCGTGCTGATGCGTGAACCGGTGCAAGGCATATGCCAGCCCGGATTTCATCACATTTACATCAGGATTCGACACGCCCCACCCCGCATCCTGCCGACCTACATCGTCAGGACGCAAAGGAGGTTGGCGTGCCCATCGAATCACTACACGCCACACGTGCCTCTAATACCCGCTCCTGTGAGCGGCTGTTGCATCTGCGTGTCAACCAAATCGCCGTTTGTCTGGCCCCGGCGCAGTGCGTCTCGACCTGCTGCCTACCGATGGGCTGGGAAGGGCTGATTGCAGTCACCAGCGGATTTGAGGTCAACGGCAGTGTGTCGATCCTGCCAACTGGCCTGGCACCGCTGGTGAAATTGCAGGTGTTCATCGATCTGGGCCATGCGCCGATCACTGCGCGAGATCGTCAGGCACCTTGGGCGGCATTGCCAGTGCCTTTTTCCCAGGTTCAGTCGGAGCAGGCACTAGAGCGCTGGTACCTCGAACAGGCGATGGCTGGCGGAACGGCCTATCAGGCCTTTGCCAGTGTGTTGCGCCAGACTGAGAGTTACGGGCTTGTGCGCTTTCTGCTGGAACAGGGTACCCACAGTGAAAAACTCACGACTCTGGCGCATCGCTATGGGGTGTCGGTATCGCATTTTCGTCGATTGTGCTGGCAGGCGCTCGGTACGGCGCCCAAGCCCGCATTGCGCGGTTGGCGGACGGCCCAGGCGCTGTTGAACATGAGTCTGCAGGACTGTTCCCTGACAGATCTGGCGTTGGAGTTCGGTTTTTCCTCTTCTTCGCATTTCTCCAAGGAAATTCGCGAGCTGGTGGGCTTCACACCCAGCAGCCTGGCGGACATTACCTACCTTCCAAGTAAGTGAAACGATGAATCGCGCAGTTCAAACCTTGTATGTTTTGCCCTTCTGGCTGGCTGCCATACTGATGCTGGTGCCGTATACGGTGCGGGCCAATGCCGACGAATACGTGGCTCGCGAACAGAGTGTGCGCACGTTTTTTTCGGAGTTGTCCGGGCCGTTGGGCAAGCCGGTGATCATCAGCAAGGCTGCCTCGGCCAAGCGGATCTCCGGCAGTTTTGACCTGCGCTCACCGCAACGGACCTTCGAGCGGGTCAGCGCACAGATGGCGTTGATCTGGTACAGCGATGGCCAGGCGATCTACCTGTATGACGCCGCGGAAGTGAAAAGCTCGATGATGTCGCTGCAGACCCTGACCGTGGCCAGGCTTCAGGCGTTTCTCGAACGGTCCGGGCTGCTCGATGGCCGTTATCCGTTGCGCCATGACGGCCTGCGTACGTTCCATGTGTCGGGGCCGCCGATGTATGTCGATCTGGTGGTGCAAGCGGCCGGTCTGATGGATAACCAACGCTCGGAGCTGTTGCTGGGCAGACAGCAGATTGGCGTTATCCAGGTGCACAACACCTTTGTCAGCGACCGTAAATACGAGCTGCGCGATGACAAGGTGACCATCCCCGGGCTGGCAACCGTGATCGAGGATTTGTTGCGCGGGGAGAAGCGCGAGGTCGAGCCGGCCGTGGCGCAAGCCGGGGCACAGCGAGTGCAGGGGGCGATGCCAGCGTTTCCCCTGGAAGGCCTGGCGACCACATCCCCTGATCAGGACCCGGCTGCGCCGCGAATCATTGCCCGGGAGATGGCCGCCGGAAACATTCGCGTGGTGGCCTATCCGGACACCAACAGCCTGCTGGTCAAGGGTTTGCCGGAGCAGGTGCGCTTTATCGAGAATCTCGTGAGTGCACTGGATACGCCGAAACGACATGTGGAGTTGTCGTTATGGATCATCGATTTGCATAAGGACGAACTCAACCAGTTGGGCATCAATTGGCAAGGCACGGTGAATTCGGGCGGGAAATTTTCCGCATCGCTCAATGCTGGCTCGGCGACCACCCTCGATGGGGCATCATTCGTCGCCCAGGTCATGGCGTTGGAGCGCACCAACCGGGCGAATGTGGTCTCGCGGCCGGTCATCCTGACCCAAGAAAACGTGCCGGCGATCTTTGACAACAACCGCACGTTTTATGCGCCACTGGTGGGGGAGCGCACTGTCGATCTGCAGCACGTGACCTATGGCACGCTGGTCAGCGTATTGCCCCGTTTTGCCCGGGCGGACGAGGTCGAAATGTCGCTCAATATCGAAGACGGCAACCAAATCGAAAACCCCGGTGAGGGAGAGCGTCCGAGCACACTGCCGATGGTCGGCCGTACGCGTATCAGCACGGTGGCGCGAGTGCCCCAGGGCAAGAGCCTGTTGGTCGGCGGTTTCACCCGCGAGGACAACAGCGAGCAAATCGGACGGATACCGGTGTTGGGTTCGATTCCGTGGATCGGCCGATTGTTCAGCTATCGGCAGAGCCGCTCGGCCAATACGGTGCGGGTGTTCCTGATTCAGCCCAAGGAAATTCTCGACGCCCTTGAACCCACCACGGTGGAGCCGGATGCGCGACTGCTGAGCCCGCAGCAGCATGAACGGGTGCGTCGATCCTTTTTCCGGAGCTCAGAAAAATGATCCTGCCACCGATTTCTTCCGGTGGGCGAGCGGCCCAGGCACGCTTGAATGCCGAGAAGGCTGCCCAGCATCCGCAACCGCAGGTCGATGCAGAGGTTGATCTTGACGACGGCATAACGGTCGACGTGGCCCGGCGCTTTGTGCAGATCAGCGATGAAATGTCTGCAGCCTTGGCCCAGTTCCGTGGCCGGCGGCAGTTCGAGCTCAAGTCCGACGCGATGACCGACTCCTTCGAAAGAGTCCTGGAGGACGATACCGTGCCCAAGGCGCGGCAGGTACTGAGCCTGGCGCGGCTATCGGACAAGTCCGACAGCTGGTTGCTGCAGATGGTACGCAACCTGTTTCCCGACGATAGCGACCTGGCATTGGTGCTGCGCGAATTGCTGCGCCGGAAAAAACTCGAGACACGGACTCGTCAGCGGCTTGAAATGTTATTGCAGACGGTGGTTGCCCAAGGCTCCCCCAAGCGCATGAGTGCCGGGATCAATACCGCCCTCAAAGCCAGAATGTTCGGTGCGAGCATGACGGTGCGTGCAGGCCTGTTGCGCGAGACCTACCGGGATTTTATTGAGTTCGACTGCGGACCGGTCAGTTGTTATCAGGACTGGATCGCCCTCTACGGTCCGTCGCAACGCCACGCTGTGCTGGCCTTCATTGAAGCGGCATTACTCACCGACATCGGCGCCCAGGATCCCAGTTGTGCACACGTGGAGTTCGGTCAACTGCTGGCCCGGGTGAACGACCTCAAACGCCTGCGTTCAGCAGATGAACTGTTTATTCGCGGCCTGCTCGGTGATGCACTCATCTGCCGGCACAACCCCGATGAACCCGACTGGCTGGTGTTCCTGATCGGTGTGCTGACCTACCCCGATGATCTCGACCAGTTGTTGCTCGGCGTCTTGGGCGAGCGCCTGCTGTTGAGTGCGCACCATGAGCGTTCGACGGTGCTGCAGAAGGTGCGTCGGCTCAGCCTGCAATTACCGACGCCGCTGTTTGCCGATGAACAGGCACCGCTGCGTCTGGCAGAGCAGTTTATGCGCCTGGCTGACATCGCCTATGCCCTCGAATGTATTGAGCAGCGTCGTCCCGGCGGCACCTCATGACTTTTTCCCGGAACTGACCCGCCATGTTCAATGTGTTTTTGCGCAACGTCAGCGCTCGCCCGGAGCTGCTGATCCTGTCGCTGATGGTGATGATCATCGCGATGCTGATCATTCCCCTGCCGACGGTGCTGGTGGATTTTCTCATCGGCCTGAACATCGTGATTTCGCTACTGGTCTTCATGGGGTCGTTCTACATCGAACGCATCCTCAGTTTCTCGACCTTTCCGGCGTTGCTGCTGCTGACCACCCTGTTTCGCCTGGCGCTGTCGATCAGCACCAGCCGGCTGATCCTCAGCCAGGCTGATGCGGGGGAGATCATCGCCTCTTTCGGTGAGTTCGTGATCGGTGAAAACCTGGTGGTGGGCTTCGTGATTTTTTCCATCGTCACTATTGTCCAGTTCATCGTGATCACCAAGGGCTCGGAGCGGGTGGCCGAAGTCGCGGCGCGCTTCTCGCTTGACGGCATGCCCGGCAAGCAGATGAGCATCGACGGTGATCTCAAGGCTGGCGCCATAACGGCCGAGGAAGCCAAGGAAAAACGCAGTGTGCTGGAGCGCGAAAGCCAGTTGTACGGCTCGTTCGACGGCGCGATGAAGTTCATCAAGGGCGACGCCATCGCCGGCATCATCATTATCTTCGTCAACTTTATCGGCGGCATGGCCATTGGCGTCGGGCAGATGGGCATGGACCTGTCCACAGCTTTGTCGACCTACACCCTGTTGACCATCGGCGATGGTCTGGTGGCACAGATTCCAGCCTTGCTGATCGCCATCGGCGCGGGCTTCATCGTCACCCGCGTCAACGGCGATGATGCGAATCTGGGGCGTAACATGCTCGCCCAAATGCTGGGGCATCCGTTCGTGCTGGGGGTGACGGCGCTGCTGGCAGTGGGCGTCGGACTGTTGCCCGGTTTTCCGCTGCTGACCTTCCTACCCATCGCCGCGGCCCTGGGACTGCTGGTGTACTTTCGCCGGCGCAAGGCCTCCCGGGGCGAGGGGCAGGGAGACAGTCGGTCAGCGTCGACGCAGGGTGAAGCCTTGCAGACCGGCCCGGGCCTACTCGAGGACATCGATAACGTTGCCACCGAAACCATCCCGCTGATGTTGTTGGTGCCCACCGCGCGCCTCGATGAGTTGACCAGGGCCCGTTGGGCGGCGCGTTTTCGCAGCCAGTTTTTCGTCGATTACGGGCTGCGCATTCCCGAGCCGCAACTGCGCGGCAGCGAAGCCTTGCCGGCCCATCAAGTGGCGGTGCTGATCAACGAAGTGCGCGCGGAGCAATACGATATCCATTTCGATCACTGGCGGTTGCTCGACTACTCGCCGGAACTGGAACCCATGGGCTTTGCCCTGGTGCACGGCAGCGACAGCAATCGCCTGCGCGGGGTGTGGGTCAACGCCACCGACCAGGAACGGGTGCAGCAGTTGGGCTATCACCTGAGGCCGGCGGACGAGGAATGCTACCGCTGCCTGGTCACCTTGCTGGCGCGCAACATCCAGGAGTTTTTCGGCGTGCAGGAAACCAAGCAACTGCTCGACGAAATGGAAACCCGCTGCCCCGATCTCCTCAAGGAAGTCTATCGCCACGTCACGGTGCAGAAGATCGCCGAAGTGCTGCAGCGCCTGATCGGCGAGCGTATTTCCGTGCGTAACATGAAGCTCATTCTTGAGTCCCTGGCCCATTGGGCGTCCCGGGAAAAAGACGTGCTGGTGCTGGTCGAGCACGTTCGTGGCTCGCTGGCCCGCTACATCAGCAACAAGTTTGCCCAGGGTAATGACTTACGGGTGTTGCTGTTGTCGGCTGAATTCGAAGAGGTGGTGCGGCGCGGGATTAGGCAAACCTCGGCCGGCAGTTTCATCAACCTCGAGCCGGCCGAATCCGAAGAGCTGATGGATCGCCTGAGCGTCGCCCTGGACAGTGTGCACATTGCTCAAAAGGACATGGTGCTGCTGTGTTCGGTCGATGTCAGGCGCTACATCAAGAAGCTTATCGAGGGGCGTTGTCGCGAGTTGGACGTGATGTCGTTCGGCGAAGTCAGCGAGACCGTCTCCGTCAATGTGATCAAAACCTTGTGAGGAACCCCGCAATGATGTCAATGGATATAGCCGACCTGTTACGCGAAGCGCTACGTTTTAGTGGCTGCAAGGACAGTCAGATAGGACATTTTGATAGTCACAGCACCATTGAAATGCAGATGAAGAATCTGCCCGATATCAACGTGGCGTTGGTCGATGGCGATGCCTGGATCTGGACGACGGTTGCAGAAGCGAGCCCGGGTGCAATGAGCCGTTGTGCCTTCGATTTGATGCAGTTCTTACTTGAGGGCAATGCTTTTTCCCGCACCGGGCAATTGCACCTTTGCGTGGTTCAGGAACGGCTCGAACTGCGTTTGATGGCGAATGCCCATGCCCTCGGCGACGCTGAGCACTTCGCGCAAGCCCTGGATGCTTTCGTGCAGGCAATCGAAACGCTGTGCGAACTTTTACGTCGATGAACATGCGGTTGGAAAGGCATGCGGCCCATCCTTTGCGCTTGAGCGGACCCTTGATCGAAGCCGCCTTGGGCGATGTGGTAGTTGGCGAGGTCTGCGAAGTACGGCGGCATTGGCGCCTGCCTCAGGTCGTTGCACGGGCGCAGGTCATCGGCTTCAAACCCGACGCTGTTCTGCTCACCTTGCTGGGTGATGCGAAAGGTTTGTCCAGGGAATCGATGATCGTGCCTACGGGCTCGACCCTGCAACTGTCGTGCAGTGATGCCTTGCTCGGCAGCGTAGTCGACCCTCAGGGCACTATCGTCGAGCGTCTGGTACCGTCTACGGCGCTGGCGCAACAGGACTACCCGGTGGATGCCGATCCGCCGTCGTACCAGCAGCGGCGCCCGGTAGACACCCCGTTGCGCACCGGTATTCGGGTCATTGACGGCTTGCTGACCTGCGGTGTCGGCCAACGCATCGGCATTTTCGCCGCCGCCGGCTCCGGCAAAACCACCTTGATCAATATGCTGATCAACCACACCGACGCTGATGTGTTTGTCATCGGTCTGATCGGCGAGCGCGGCCGCGAAGTAACCGAATTCATCGAGCACCTGCGCCAGTCGGAAAAACGCGCGCGCTGCGTGGTGGTGTATGCCACGTCGGATTTTTCCTCGGTGGACCGCTGCAATTCGGCCCTGCAGGCAACCGCCATCGCCGAGTATTTTCGCGACCAGGGGCAACGCGTGGTGTTGCTGCTGGATTCATTGACACGCTACGCCCGGGCGCGTCGCGACCTGGCCCTGGCGGCCGGTGAAGCGCCGGCGCGACGGGGCTATCCGGCCTCAGTGTTCGATGCCTTGCCGCGCCTGCTGGAAAGACCGGGTGTGACCGCTTCCGGCAGCATTACTGCCTGGTACACGGTGTTGTTGGAAAGCGACGACGAGCCGGACCCGATCGCCGAGGAGATTCGTTCGATTCTCGACGGACACATCTACCTCAGCCGAGCCTTGGCGGCCAAGGGGCACTACCCGGCAATCGATGTGTTGCGCAGCGTCAGTCGCGTGGCGACGCAAGTCACCCCGCCCCAGGTGCAGCAACTGGCGGCGGCGACCCGGGATACGCTGACGCGGATTGAGCAGCTGCAGGTTTTTCTCGACATGGGTGAGTACAGCCCAGGCGCGGACGCCGGCAACGACCAGGCGCTGCAGCGCCGCGCAGCCCTCGACCAGTGGTTGCGCCAGCCCACGGGTGAATGCTGTGAGCCGGACGAAGCCCTGGGCCAATTACAGGGGCTGATGGCATGAATCCATTAGCCGATCGTCTTCGCCTGTTGGCACTCGGCCAGTTCCGTCGGCAACGCGCTGAACTGCTGATAACGCGTACCCGGCAGCAACTGCAGCCGCTGGTGCAGGAGCGGGCCGCTTTCGACGCACAAAAAGCGGAGCTACACAGTTTGTTGGCCAGCCATCGCGCCAATGACTGTGTGCTTGATCACGGGCAACTGTTGGCGCTGTTGCGAAGGCAGGCGGTCATCCGGCGGCAGATCGATCTGATGCGCTTTGAGCGTGACCGGGTCGATCAGCAGTGCCGGGAGATTGAGCAAGCGTTGCAGGAGCAGCGCGAGCAACTGCGGTTAGCACAGCGCAAGCACGACAAATACGAAGGGGCTGTTCAGCTTCTGTTACGCAGGCAACGGCTGGAACAGGTGCGCCGGGATGAAAGAGAAGTCGAAGAGATGAACGGAGTTTCGCGATGAGCACTGTATCTGTAATTTCACCCTTGCCGGTTCAACCCCTGGAACCCGTCATCGAACGGCCGATGGATGAGTTGCACGACAGGCTGGTATCGGTGCAGGAGGATGAACTGCCCCAAGGTGTCCTGGCGCTGATGGTGCCGTTGATCCTGCGTCATCGGCCTCAGATGGACGCTGGTCGTGCAAGCACTTTGCAGGCGATGGTCACGCTCCCGGAAAAGCTGGCTGCTGAAGTCGACGAAGTACGGCCGCTCACACCGTCGTCTCATCCCCCAGCGCAGTCGCTTTTGAGTAAACCTGTGCAGCCCCGGTTGTTGTCACCTTTGGTTGACGTTGCGCCTGTTGTCGCCAGGGCTGTCGCGTCGGCACCGATAAACCTGGCGACTCCCATCATTGTTGAATCAGGGCCGATCCAACCGCCGTCAAACATCGTCGAACCGCTGTCGGTCGAAGTTACCACTCGTCCAGGTGCATCCCCGATACCTGAGTTCGAAGGGCAAAGGCCCGAAGCCTTATCGAGCCTCCCCACCGTACGCCATGTGCACATAGCTGCCACACCTGCGGCCTCGGCGCCCGTGATGCCGCCAGTACCTCCTGCCATCGATCCGATCATCGAAACCTTGTCGGTTGCCGACCGGGGCTTGCTTCAGGTTCCGTTCAATAAAGGAGCCGTCAGCGGGCAAGTGACGATCAGCCGCGTGGCCGATGAGCCTGCCCGCAACCTGCAACTCAGCCCGAGCAATGCCCTGGTTTACGAACAACTCAAAGTGTCGCTGGAGCAGGTCCGCGAACCCACGTGGCGCCTGACCAATAGCGAAGACGAACAGCAGCGCCAGGGCTCGCGGCAGCCGCCGGACGACGAGCAGGCCGAAGACGCCGGGCAGGGCGCATGAGCGCACTGAAGTTGCGCCGGATCAACGCCCAGGCACGTGCTGGCGCGCAAGCGATACGACGCTGGCGGAGCGCGAATGTCGTCGCCGGTTCAGGCCATCCGCCAGGGCAATCGGGCTACCTGTGTTTTCGCGCATCAGGTGAGGGCGGGGAATGGCGGGGTTTGATCGACGCCCGCGACTGGTTGCATCAATCACTCCCGGGTTTGCGGTCGTTACTGACAGTCGAGTGCTCGCTGATGAGCATCGCCGAACTGTTCCGCGCGGTGCCGCAACCCTTGCTGCTGGAGGTAGACGACTTGCACTACCAGCAATTATCCGACGTCGATGTGGTGCTTCCCGGGCAATTGCCACCGCAAGAGCTGCCTTGGCTCGACACGCCTCGTGGGCGCTTGTGGTTAACCCGATTGCCATCGGCACGGGCCGCCAGCGCGCCCCTGTACACCGACTCATGGCTGAGCGATTTGCCGCTGTGCCTGGAGCTGATGCTGGGGTCGAGTCACCTCAGACATGGGATACGGCTGAAGGCGGGCGATGTCCTGCGAATTATTCAGCGTTCGCAACGATGCTGCCTGGGGCATCTATGCCTCGGCGTTTTCACTTTTACTGAACAGGGGATACACATGCAATTGACCGAGCCCGACGCCCAAGGCTCCGCAGAATCCGCACCGGAGCCCGATGTTGACCTCGGCGCTATGTCGGTGCGTCTGCAGTTCGTGCTCGCGACCCAGGAAATCGACCTGGCCACGCTGTCGCAGTTTATCGGGGGACAACTGATCCCGCTGGCGGACGATGCGACGCGGCACATCGAAGTGCGAGCCAATGGCAAGCCGGTGGCCCGTGGCGAACTGGTGCAACTGGAAGAGCAGTTGGCTGTGGAGTTGCTCGAGGTCTATCGCAACGACTCAATGGACGCAATGCCGCGATGAATGACGTCTCGTTGATTGCGCTGCTGGCGTTCGCTTCACTGCTGCCGTTCCTGGTGGCGGCCGGCACCTGCTACATCAAGTTTTCCATCGTCTTTGTCATCGTGCGCAACGCCTTGGGCTTGCAGCAAGTGCCCTCGAACATGACCCTCAATGCGATTGCCCTGATGCTGGCGATTTTCGTGATGACGCCGGTGATGAAGCAAGGCTATGGCTATTACAAGGAAGAACAGGTGGCCTTTACCGACATCGAGTCGGTGGTGAATTTTGCCGAGAACGGGTTGGGGGGATACAAGGAATACTTGCGCAAATACACCGACCCGGAACTGGCGCTGTTCTTTGAGCGGGCGCAAGCGGTGCAGAGTGAGTCCGACCTCGGTCTGCCCGCCGATGAAGAGCTCACGCCGTCGCTGTTTTCCCTGCTGCCGGCCTACGCATTGAGTGAAATCAAAAGCGCCTTCAAGATCGGCTTTTATTTGTACCTGCCGTTCGTGATCGTCGATCTGGTGATCTCCAGCATTCTGCTGGCACTGGGCATGATGATGATGAGCCCGGTGATCATTTCGGTGCCGATCAAACTGGTGCTGTTTGTGGCACTGGATGGCTGGGCGTTGCTGTCGACCGGGCTGGTCAAGCAATACCTGACCTTGCTGGCGTAGGAGCGGCTCATGAACGATCTGGTCTATGCCGGCAATAAAACCCTGTACCTGATTCTGTTGATGGTGGCGTGGCCGATCATTGTCGCCACGGTGGTCGGCCTGGTGGTGGGTTTGATTCAAACGGTGACGCAACTTCAGGAACAGACCCTGCCGTTCGGTTTCAAGCTGTTGGCTGTTGCCGCATGCCTGTTCCTGTTGTCGGGCTGGTACGGCGAAACCCTGCTCGATTTCAGTCGTGAAGTCATCCGCCTGGCGTTGGGTTAGCGCGATGTCGGTCACGTTGTTTTTTGACCTGTACGCCTGGTTCGCCGCCGCCATCCTGGGGGTGGCTCGCTTGGCGCCGATTTTTTTCATGTTGCCCTTTCTCAACAGCGGTGTGCTCACGGGGGCGCCACGCCAGGCAGTCATTGTGCTGGTGGCGACGGGGTTCTGGGCCTATGTGGGTGTGCCGTTGCCGGCGCTCGACGGCTTGGCATTCTTCGGCCTGGTGTTGCGTGAGGCCGGCATTGGCGTGCTGCTTGGATGCCTGCTGTGCTGGCCGTTCTGGGTGTTGCACGCCATGGGCAACCTGATCGACAACCAGCGCGGGGCAATGCTCAGCAGCACCGTGGACCCGGCCAATGGCGTCGATACGTCGGAGTTGGCAAATTTTCTCCAGTTGTTCGCCGCAGCGGTCTATCTCGAAGGTGGCGGCATGTTGCTGATGCTTGAAACCGTTGGGCACAGCTACCGCATATGCGCGCCGGCCAATGGTTGCGAGATACACCTGTCCGCGATTGTTGGCCTGTTGGATGCACTGGTGAGCAAGACCCTGGTAATCAGCGCCCCGGTGGTGGCCACGTTGTTGGTCAGCGAAGCGCTGCTCGGTTTGCTCTCGCGGTATGCGCCGCAAATGAACGCGTTCTCGGTGTCGCTGACGGTCAAGAGCCTGGTGGCGCTGGTGGTGTTGATGTTGTATTTCGGCGTGCACCTGCCGGACGAAGTCCTGCGCATGGGCGGCAAATCCCAAGGGCTGGAACACTATCTGGGCCGTGAAGGGGAGGTCGCCGATGTCGTCCAGCGCCTCGAAGACTGAGAAGCCCACCGCCAAGCGTCTGCGCGACGCCTCACGCAAAGGCCAGACGTTCAAGGCCAAGGACCTGGTGGTCACCTGCCTGACTCTCTGCGGCATCACCTACATGGTGTTCAACAGTTCGCTGGTGGAGGTCATGGAAGTCTATCGACGCATCATTGCCAGTGATTTCGACACGGATATGCAGGCGTACTCGGCGATGCTGGTGCTGGTCGGGCTCAAGGCATTGCTGCCGTTGCTGCTGGTGTGCGTCTTGACCAGTGCACTACCTGCGTTGTTGCAAAGCGGCTTTGCACTGGCCAGCGAGGCCCTGAAGCTCAATCTCGGTGCGCTGAACCCGATCAATGGCTTCAAAAAACTGTTCAGCCTGCGCACCGTCAAGGACACGGTCAAAGCGCTGCTGTACCTGGGCAGCTTTGCCATGGCGCTGTGGATAGTCTGGATCACGCAGCGGCAACTGTTGTTTGCCCAATTGTTCGCCCAGGCCCCGGAGCTGTTCGCGATCTGGGGGCACTTGTTGCTGGTTCTGGTGTTGGCGTTCCTGGGATGCGTGCTGCTGATCGTCGTGCTGGATGCGTTGAGTGAATACTGGTTGTTCATGAAAGATCAAATGATGGACAAGGACGCCGTCAAGCGCGAGCACAAGGAGCAGGATGGTAATCCCGAGATCAAGGGCCGCCGTCGCGATTTGCACAGGGAACTCCTGTCCGAGCAGGTCAAATCCGACGTGCGCAGCTCGCGGATGATCATCGCCAACCCCACCCACATCGCCATCGGGGTGTATTTCCGCCCGGAAATCACCCTGCTGCCGTTCATCTCGCTGATGGAAACCAACCAGCGCGCCCTGGCCGTTCGAGCGTATGCCAAAGAGGTTGGCGTGCCCGTGATCAATGACATCGCACTGGCCCGGCGGATCTTCAAGACCCACCAGCGCTATAGCTTCCTCCAGGTGCAGGAAGTCGAAGAAGTCCTGCGCCTGTTGATCTGGCTCGAGCAAGTCGAGCAGGCCTGATCCCCTTCTTAATCTATCCATCGTTGGCATGAGCGCAATTTGGCAGCGTACCTGCCAGCGCTTTGGCTCAATGCAATCGTCAGCAGCGCTGACGTTTTTTCAGGAGTGTGGCTGATGAGTCGCAACAACCAACAAGACGAGCAAATCGCTCTGGACATCGTGGATGCCGTGCTGGCGGGTGCGTCGTTAAAGGACGTGCAGGGCATCAGCGATGAGCACATGGACGGTCTCTATGCCTTTGCTTTCCAGTTTTATGAGCAGGGACGGCTGGACGATGCCGAGAAGTTCTTCCACTTCCTGTGCATCTACGACTTACACAATAGCCAGTATTGGCTGGGACTGGCGGCGGTGCACCAGCTCAAGCAAAACCATCAGAAAGCGATCGATCTGTACGCCATCGCCTTTGCCCAGGGCAAGAACGACTACCGCCCGATGTTCTACAGCGGTCAGTGCCAGCTCGCCCTGGGCAAGATTGGCAAGGCCCGATTGTGTTTCGAGTACGTACTCGAGCAGGCCACGGAAGAGGAACTGCGCAAACAGGCCCGGGTGTATCTCGACACCCTGGCTCACATTGAAAAGCATTGTTCGGAGGACTGAACATGAGTGAAATCAGAAGTACATTCAACCCGGCTTATGCCGGAGGGCTCAGCCGTAACGAAGCCTTTGAGATTTACGGCAAAGCCGCCAGCCAGGCGGCCAGAACGGTGGATTTTCAGAAAGCTGGCCAGCAAGCGCTGGCCGGATTGATGTCGGTGAACTACGACAACGAGCACGGTAAATCCACGGCAGCTACGGGGCGTCCACAGTTGCATCTGCCGCAGGCACGCACGAGCGGCAAAGAGTCGGAAGGCGATCTGTTCACGCTGCTGATGGCGATGATCAGCGAGCTGATCGGCGAGGTCGACGTCAACAAGCTGAAACACCGCCTGGCGATGTTGCAGAGCATGGCCGGGGCTAAGCAACAGGGTCATGAAAAACTGGCGGTTGAATATGCTGAGGCCGTCGCGGTACTTGAGGCCGCTGAGGGGACCGTTGGCGGTAGTCAGCAAAACCTGGAGAAGCTGCGCGAGAAAGTCCAGCAGTGTCAGGGCTTGCTGGACGAAAGCGAGGCGCGTCTGACGAAGCTGGACCCTGAATCACCCGAATATGCGAGCGAATTGGCTCTTCGTAATCATCTCAAGGGCGAGCTGGCGAATCATACCCAGGCTTTTGAAAAATCCACCGGTGCCCATCTCAAACTGATCGAAATCGCTAATGCCGCCGTTAAGGTCCTCGCGATCGTGACCGCAAAAGTCCTGGAGGCAGGCGTTGGTGGACCGCAGGTTAAACAATCGGATGAAAAGGCGCTGAGCAGCAGTGCACTGGCACTGTTGAACCGCTTGAAGATCATCGAGCTGCTGGGCGAGTCGGCGCAGAACAAGGAAGAGCTCAGTCAAGAGTTGTTTCTGGAATTGCAGGCCAAACTGCAGGAAAAAATGCAGCTCGAGTCGGACAAGTACCTGGAAGAAGTCCGAAAAGCCGAAGCGTTGCAGAAGACCATGGGCTGTATCGGCAAAATCGTTGGCGCGCTGGTGGCCATCGCCAGCATTGCGGCCGGTGCTCTGACCGGCAACGTGATGCTCATAGCGTTTGGGGTGATCGGGGCTGGGCTCATGATCGCGGACGAGCTGGTCAAGGAATTTACGGGTGTGTCGTTCATGGCGGAAGCGATGAAGCCGCTGATAACGGGAATTCAGGAAGCCATCAGCTTCTTTACCGATCTCTACACCACGGTGCTGGTCGCGGTGGGCGTTGATCCCGAAACGGCGAAGGACATTGCGCAAATCGCCGGCATGATCGCGGGCATCGGCACCACCATTGCAGTCATCGCATTGGCGGCCATCTTGGGTGTTCAGGTGATTGGGCCGATGATCGGCGCGGTCGCGTCAAAACTGGCAACTGTGGTGTCGCAGGCTGCACCTGCGGCGGTGGAGGCCATGAAGCAGATGACCACATCGGCTGCCAACACGGTGACCCAGATGCTGACTCAATTGCGCAGTTTCATCACCAACGGTGCTGATCCTGTAGCCCTGGCACGTTACGCCACCAATGTCGAAATCGCTCGAACCCTTACCGAGTTCGTCGGCGTGGGGATGGAAGTTGGATGTGGCATTAAAAGCAGCATGCATCAGGCCCAAGCGGCAGAACACCTGACGGACGTGACGGTGCGCATGGCGATCAGCGAATCAATTGCCTCTTACCTCACTCAAGTGGTCGAAGACTACGGCAAGGCCATGCAAGACCGGACCCGACATATCGAACATGTTTTTTCCGATCTGCAACGCAGCCATTCCGTCAGCCTGCAAATGGCTCGGTACATCTGAACCTGCTCATAAAAAGGAATTCGTCATGTCTCAAATAAACGCAACGCCTGTGCGCATGCCAGCGGTCCCGGCGCACGATCCGGTCAACGATGCGGGCCTGAGCGAGTTGGTTGCTCAGGAACAGTTCTCCAAAGAACTTAACGGAAAAAGGCTTTTACAGCCGGCCCTGTCAGACGGGAGCGTTGCAAAGCAAATACTCCAGAGCAGTAACTCGGCTTTTCCTACGGCGCAGGAGCTTGAGAACGCGATCGATGCCTATCAACCCACCGAATCCGACTGGCAAGACTTCACTGCGGCCCGGTTGATGGTCAGCGATGAAGTGCGTAACGATCTGATCTTCGATCCGGGGGCCTGGGAAAAACACGCCAACGTGCTGATCGCCGCGATCATCGCGGTCAACATTGCGCGGGTCGCCAACGCAGCACTGCGCGGGCATTTCAGTGTGATGCAGGCCGAGGCCAGCAAACTCCAGGGCGAGGCCATCATGGAATCCGGCAGGGCGGCGATCTACAGCGCCGTCACGGCAGCGGTGGTCTCCGGTGTAATCGCCGGCTTTGCCATGGTCAAGACCTTTCAAGGGCTTGCGCAAAAACATACTGATATCAGCCTGCATAAACGCAACGCCCTGGACGCTGGCAACATCGAACGTGACCTTACACGTGATCGCAACCGCACTGACTGGAACCCGGAAACGACCTACAAGGTAACGGTGTTCGATGATTTCGGCCGGAAGAAACCAGTGGATTTCAAACCCGAGGGCTCGACCCTTACACCCAAGGAGCAGCAATGGTTCAACGAGGAAATTTCCAAGGCACAGAAGGTTGGCCAATCGTCGGACTGGCTCAGCCAGATGAGCAGCAAAGGCATTGAAAGGAAACTCGAAATCGGTCGAGCGCTTAACCCGATATCGACGGTCATGAGTCAGCTTGTCTCCACCATAGTTCGCATGGCCGAGCATGCGGCGCGGCAGGAACAGGTATTGCAAGAAAATGTGCAAAGCACACAAAAGAGCTTGAGCGATGAAGTCGGGGCAAAAGACTCGGCCGATGCGGCGCTCTTGCAAAAACTCATGGACATAGTGATGCAGTTATTTCAATCGCGGATTGAAGTCATTGGCAGAATGGCTTGAGTAGGGAAATACAATGATAATTTCCAACTACACACTGCAAGCCGTTAAATCGTCGGTCAATTTAAACGTTGTTACCGACGCACCTTTACCACCCGAAATTCCTTTCGAGAATCAATCCGCTTCTTCCGTCGGGCAATTGCTGGATCGTTCGGCAAAGGAATTGAGTCGCAACCTTGGAACCATGCTCAAGCTCCAATCGGGCGCTGAAAGAATGGTCGAGAAACTGTTAGCGGGCGCAGCGGAGCAAACCCTCATTGCAGAGCTTGGTGATCTGGTTCAAGCCAAAGCCGAGCGCAGGCAAATGTGGGCGCAGCAGTTGCGCCAGTGTGGCGCGGTGATGACGCATTGCCAAGAAACCCTGCCGCCGGAACAGCGCCAATGCCTGGACGTTGCCCAGGAGCATATTCAGCTCGATCTGCAAGAAAGGTTCTCGCCGCCGACGGAAGTAGCCGAAGCGTTCGAACAGAGCATCAGTTCATCGAATGATTTCTTTGACAAACTGCTGGAGTTGATCAACCTGATCAAAAACGGCTATCTGGCCGGCTATGAACATATCATTGCGGCTTACTCGGAATTCTTTAAAGACTTCAACGAAGAGGTAAGCGCAAAGTTAAAGGACTGGATCAAAGGCGCGAACGAAGGTAAGGAGGTCGATTTAAATGCGGGCAATATCAGGCATGCGTTGAATGCGCTGATTAAAAAATACTCACCCCCAAACGCTGCGGCAGTATTGTTTCCCGCTCCAGGCATGTTTCCCCCTCCAGGCGCTTCCAGGGAGGAAGCGGAAAAATGGCTCAAGGCGTTAGGCCTGCCTGCCACCAGCCTTCGCAATAACGGGAACGGTACGTTCAGTGTGGTCATGGACCTCGGACCGTTGACGACGATGATGAACGGTTTGCCGCCCAATGTTTATTGGATTACTTGGGATAACGCGAAATTCCAGTACTGGCAAACCGGCTTCAATGCCCAGGAAGAACGCATGAAGAACACACTGCAATCATTCACCCAGAAATATTCAAACGCCAACTCCTATCACGATAACTTCAATAAGACCTTGTCTGCACATCTGAATCAGTACGCAGATATGTTGAAGGCTATGTTGAATTTTTGAAGCGAAGCTGCCGCACCGCATTTTTTGTTGGAGGTAATAATGCCGGGTTTTATGAATAATGATCTTGAACGTCAGGTTATACAGATGCTGTCGGGTTATCTACAGGTTGATCGACGGACGATCAAGGCGGACTCACGACTGGTGGAAGATTTGTGTGTTGATTCCCTGGGTGTTGTAGAGATTGTTATGTCTGTCAATGAGACGTTTGGTATCGATCTACCGGCTGCAGCTGTGAAGGAGTGGCGGACAGTTGGTGACATTTGTTGTTTGGTGAGGGGGGCATGATTTTTAAAGTGAGCTTACAGTTATTGTCGTAATTTCCTACGCCATGGAGGTGATAGTCCTACGGAATCCTCCTGCTCAATTTCCTATAGTCAAGCGCTCGTTATCTTGAGCCTGATCACTCACAGGCTTGATTACGCTTGAGCAACTTTCTATAGAGAAATTTCAAAGTATGGACATTGCAACTGATCTATCGCCGGTCAAGTCATTCGTTTTTGACCACTGGCTATTGCAAAGCGATGGAACGCTGATGCGAGATGGAGAGGGGGTTCACGTCCCACCCAAAGAGTTAAACGTACTGCGCCTGCTATTGAAGTCAGCTGGGACGGTGGTCAGCAAGGATTATTTGCTGGATCATGTATGGCCCGAAATGGATGCCGCCGAAGAATCGTTGACCCGCTGCATTTATGCATTGCGCAAGCTGCTCAGGGAAAACAAGGATTTCATTACGACCGTGTACGGCCATGGTTATCGATTTACCTGTGCGGTTGTTGAACTCGACACAACGGGTCAGGCGAGTACCGTGGCGCCTTCGCTGGCTGTTCTGCCGTTTCGCAATCAGGGGGAGACAGCAGCGCTGGATCTGCAGGATCTGATGATCCGTCAGTTGACTTTGGCGTTCGGTGAGGTGTTGCACGTCATTCCCTCGGGATTGATGGCGGCCTATGCTCAACCGGTCGATGTGCGGTCGCTGGTCGGGCAGTTGTCCGCGGACTTCTGCTTGAGCGGGCGCTGTAGCGGCTCGGCCGATCAGCAACAATGGTCGGTCGAGTTGATCCGTGGCCGCGATCACGCTCTGCTGCATGGTCAGACACTGGATGCAAGTGATCTCGGGGCGTCGCTTGGGGCACTGACGTGTGTGGTAGCGCAGCGTATTCCCGGCTTGCATATTGTTGGTGATGCGTGCGCGTCCTACCCGGCCGCGGTGGCGTACCTGCGTGGTTTGTGCAGCGTGCAGCAGCACACTCCGCAAAGTCTGCGCGATGCGCTGGTACAGTTTCGCCAGTGCCTGAAGCTCGATGGCGGGCACACACTGTCCTGGTACGGTTTGGCGGATGCATGGCTGGGGCAGGCAATGATCGGATTGTGTGATCAGGGCCGGGCAATCGATGAGGCACAATCGGCGATTTCCAGTGCCTTGGCATTGGACCCAGGCAACATCCCTGCATTGGCCCGCCAGGCTTTGCTCACCAGTCTGCGAGGCTGCGAGCACGCGGCCCAGGTGCTTTTCCGACGCTGTTTGCTGACTGCCGATCAGGCTGACGTTCATTACTTTCATGCCTGGCATCACTGGTTCTGGCGGCGCAACGAGCAGGCCGCGCTAAGCATCGACAACGCTCTGCGGCATGATCCTGATTGCGTAAGGACGCAGGTCTTGCGTATGCGCATTGCGCTTGCCGCAAGTCCCGAGTCGGCCTTGCTGATGGCTCGTCGAGCCCTGCAACAAGGCGCGTCGGGCAATTCTTTGCTGGTGATTCTCTATGCCGTGGTATTGGCTTATTTTGACCAGCACGCGGCAGCCTGGGACGAGCTCGAACAAGCCGGGCTTTGCGAAAGCGCAATCGGTGAACAGGGGCTGGCCGCCTGGAATGTGCTGTTCGGCGTCAATCCATTCAATGCCCGCGACCTGTATGCGAACTGGCGGACTCTGGCCAGACTGCGATCCGTTGATGGCATTGCGTCGTCACGTTGGTCCGGACTGTCAGGTGGTCCGGTGGCTGAGCCGCTCTGGAGTTCTTTGCAACGATCGCCTCATGTGCCCTATCAGGCCTTGACCCAGGAACATCCTGTCCGCAAGCGACCGACGCTGGTCAGCGAGCGGCGCTTGGCATGATACCGCGCAGAATCAAGTGGCTAACGGTGCTGGTGTGCCTTGGCGCGGGCCAGGCGCAAGCCTGGTGCTGGAGTCAGGCGGGGGCGCGACATGCGATTGAACCCGAACTGCTTCGAGCGATTGCCGATGTCGAGTCGGGACAGAATCCGAACGCAATGAACTACAACAAGGACGGTTCTCGAGACATCGGGTTAATGCAGATCAACAGCCATCATTTACCCCGTTTGAGCACCCAGGGCATCACTGAGCAGCGCCTGCTGGCTGATCCTTGCCTGTCAGTTGAAGTCGGTGCGTCGGTGCTTGCCGATTTTATCGCGCGTTATGGCTACAACTGGACGGCAGTGGGTGCGTATAACGCCGGCAATTCTGCGCATCGGCAAGCTGAGCGCCTGCGCTATGCGCGCAAGGTCTGGCAGCGTTATCAGGTGTTTTCCCTGGCTCGACAATGAGGGTGTCATGAGCGCTGGCGCCAGATTCTGATGCTCTGCAGGGCACAATCAGCAGAATTCGATCATGAAGCCTGCAGCCAGCCTTTCTACCATGCCCGTTCATTTCATAGCCCTGGAGCTTGAACGGTGACAGTTCTGACGGCACCTGACCCACAACCTTGCGTTCTACGGATACTCAATGGCGCGCTGCAAGGTTGCGAATTCCCCCTCGGCGCAGGCACAACCCTGTTCGTGGTAGGGACTGTGGATCTACTAGGAGAAGGGGTACTGATTGCCAGTGTCCCAGCGGATGCCATCTTCGTTCCCCTGGAGTCGGGGGGATGCAACTTTGAGGTATTGGCCGGTCAAGTCACGCCGCAAGGCCTGCCGCTGCGGGTGCTCGATGAGTCAACGGAAATACGCCACTGTGCTTTCCAGACCAGGGTGCAGATCGGCAGCCTGCAAATCGCCGTGCGACCTGAAGACCAGCCCTGGGCACCCGAACTTCTCGGGCTGCAACCTGACGCTACCTTTGACGCCGTGGCTGTCGCGTGGTGGCGTGCCCGTTGGTCTGGATGGCTCGCCAGCGGATTGGCGCTGGCTGCCCTGGTCACCGTGGTCGGCATCTGGTCGATGCCTGGACCCACACCTGAAACCGATGTTCGCGCGTTGATCATTGGAGCCAGTGACGAGGCCAAGGTGTTGAGCGGTCGTGACAATGCGATCTATGTGTTCGTGACTTCCGAACGGGATGCCGGCTGGAGTCGCCAAGTGCTGGTGCGCCACAACACACTGAGCGGCAAAGTGCTGGTGATGGATCAGGAGCGTCGTCGGCTCGAGCAACTGCTGGTCGACCATGATCCGCAACTGGCCTGGCACTCCATAGACCTGAAGGATCCTTCGGTACCGCGCCTGTTGCTGAGTGCACAACGCAATCTGCTCACCCCTCTAAAGCAGGCAAAACTGCTCGATGTACTGCTCTCGGCCGCGCCTTATGCCCAGGACATAACGGTGCAAATGCAGGAGGACAAGCAGCTCGTCGATCTGGCGCAAGAGGGTTTGCAGCGGCTGTCGCTGGCCTACAGCCGCATTGAGCACGAGGACAGTGTCACGTTTGCCGTTGCAGGCAATTTGCAGGATTCCGAACTGGCGAACGCCCGCCGGTACATCGACAGCTTTTACCGGCAGTGGGGTGATCGCTACGTGCACTTCACCGTCGAGCTCAAGGACGACTTGCTCGGGGGCAAGTCGTTCCAGACCGGCCCGCAGGGCTACATCAAGATGACTTCGTCATCATGGCATTTTCCTACACAACGCTAAAAGGTGATTCATGGCCGACATTGCTATCCCCATCGACTTTTCCGATGACTTTCTCGGGCGTCAGGCCGAGGCATTCGAAAACGGCGCCGCCTCCCTCAAGACTGCGCTGGACAAAGCGCTGCTTGACTTGAAGAACGATGCATCGGACCCAGGTCTGCTGGCGGCTTATCAGGCCGCGTTTTCGTCCTACACGGTGTTTCGAAACGCTCAGACCAACACGATCAAGGGCTTCAAGGATATCGACATGGCGATCATCCAGGCCGCTCGCTGAATCTTCTTTTTTTGACCGGCCATCGGTACGTGACGATGGCCATTTTCATGAGTACATCGCATGGCTATTCAAAACATTTCTCTGTCTGGTATTGACCGGGCAGTCTTTACGGAACTGCGCGGCCCACACGAAGGCCCGATCGTATCCCTTGAGTCCCGATTGATCGAAGCATTTGCCGGTTCCGCGGTCAGTAGCGAGCAGGACGTTTCAGCCATCAATCAGATGATGCAAAGCCCGAATATCACCAGTCCCGAAGTATTGGCCCAGTTGCAGGAATTGACTGGGCAATACAACGTGGACATCAACCTGCTCAACGTACTGGTCCGCAAAGCGGTAGGTACTGCCGAAACCCTGTTGCGTGCGTCATGAAGCCAGGCATTTTGCTGATGCTGTTGTGCCTGGCGCTGTCGGGGTGTCGCCAACCCGATCTGCTTGAAGGGCTGGATCAGCAGCAGGCCAATGAAGTGCTGTCGGTGCTGCTGCGCAACAACATAGCGGCGGTGAAAGTCGATGCCGGCAAAACTGGTTACGCGGTGAAGATCAATCAGGTCGATTTTTCCGCGGCGGTTGATTTGCTCAACCTCTATTCCTTGCCTTCGCGGCCGCGCCTGCAAGTGGCAGAGATGTTTCCTGCCGACACGTTGGTGGCCTCGCCCCGCGCTGAAAAAGCCCGGCTTTATTCGGCGTTGGAGCAGCGAATCGAACAGTCGCTGGGTGTGCTCGAAGGCGTGGTTTCGGCGCGAGTGCATGTCAGTTACGACCTGGAGGCCGGCGAAGGCGGGCGCAAGACGCCGCCTGTCCACCTCTCGGCAGTGGCGATCCATGAACTCGACGTCGACCCGCAATTGCTGATCACCGACATCAAGCGGTTTCTCAAGAACAGTTTTGCGTCGGTCGAGTACGAGAACATCTCGGTGGTACTGTCCAGGCGCTCGCCGACCCAGCATATCGCGCCGTCCGTGGCCGCCACGCAAGGGGATTCGCACTGGACGTGGTTGTTGTCCGCGTTGACCGGATTGCTGTTGGCCAGTGGCGCAGCCTGGGCTTACCGCCAATCAAGCGCAGGACAGCGTAATGTCGCACGTTGAGTCTTTATCGCAGATTCTCGCCGAGCCCCTGAGTTACTTGCATCCGCAGCGCCTGCTTTTGCCAGAGGAATTTACCTGGCCTGAAGCACGAAGTCTGCTCAATCGAATACTGCTCGAAGGGCTTGAAAAACAGGGGGCATCACCTGCGACGCCGCCGCTGACGGCGGTGGCGCAGCAATGGGTTCGCCATTGGCGGCAGTTACCTTATATCGCAAGGCTGATGGGCGCGCATCGCTTGATGCCCGATCTGGCGCGAGGTGCGACGTTGCTTCGCCTGCCATTGCCCCTGCGTCGGTTCGCCGGTTACAGCCTGGGGGGGCGATGCGCCCTGCCGATCGGGAACTCGCCTGTTTCGATGGAGCAGGTCGACGCCGCCGGCCTCAATGCGTTATGGAGTTGGTGCGAGCAGGTACCGCCAGCTTTGCTCGAACGCCTTCCCCTGCAATTTTCCGAGCCGGTTGTTCGCCTGCACAGGCAATGGCCAGTCACGCAACCCGATACAGCGCTTTTCTTTTTGGCGGTGCAGCATGCTCGACTCTATCCGAACCCTGACTGACCTTCCCGCGGCGAGCGATGCGCTTGTGTCTCGCGAAGACATCGCCGCCGCGCGTCGACGTCGAGCGTTGCAGCAACAGGCCCAGCGCTGGGCCCGTGATTGTGTAGAGCAGGCTCGGCGTGACGCCGAAGCGGTTCACGCCCATGCCTTTTCGCAAGGCTACGCCGACGGCATCTTGCGCGTCATCGAGCAACTGGCTGACAGCTTGCTGGGAGCGCAGGCGTTGGGGCAGCAATTGCGCAGCGACCTTGCGCAGTCCGCTCGTGATTTGCTCGCAGACGCGTTGCAGCGTCCCGAATGGCTGGACGAAATGTTCGAGCGTTGGCTAACGGCACAACCGGCCGGCTCGGGCGCAGTGTTGCAAGTGCTGCTGCCGATGCATTGTCGGCCCCAGGGCAACGAACTTCGCGAGCGCCTGAGCCGGCTCTGGTCCGGCGAACTGGTCCTCGACTATCACCCGCAAGAGCGTTATGTGGCGCGGCTTGCGGATCAATTGTTCGAATTCGATCTTGAAACGACGAGGCAACGTCTGGAACCGCGCTTGCTCGCGCGCGTGGCGAACCTGCCGGAGTCGGTTCGCACGCTGGACCGGGCCGCCATGGAGGCGCTCACGGATCTGTATTCGACCTTTGCCGAGCGCTCGGCCGATGCCACGCAAACTGCCCCTACCGAGGTTCCCCATGAAGATTGAAAGCGGTTTGAGTCTGCGCACGACTGAGAGCGGGGGGCGCGCAGCGGTCGAGTCCCTTGAGTCGCATATACGTGCAGCCAACCGGAACATGCCTGAAAACAAGCGTCCGGACCCCGAATTCGAGCGCCTGTATGAGTTGCTGTCAGCCATGGAGGGGCAGGGAGAAAAGGTCATCCATGCGTTTCTCCGTTCACGTCGAGGCGCAGATGGCGAATCACCCGCGTACCCCACTGCCAAGGCGTTGATGGCAGTTACGCAGCAGGTGCTGTTTCGATTGAAGGACGACGGGCTGGAAAAATCGATGCTTTATAAGGAAATCGAAGGCGCCAACGGCCTTGCTTTCAGCATGGACCTCTTCGTCCAGAGCTTAATGCGTGACGTGTTTCAACCGATGGAGGATGAGGCTTGGGAGAAGAGTGAGTGGTGAGGTCAGGGTGCGTCCCGCCGAAATGACGGAACGCACCGGATGGGTTACATGGCTGTATTGTCCATCGGCCTATTGACCTGATGAGCGTAGAAAAAACCTGGTAAGCCGGCGATGGCGACGGCGGCTACTATGGCATTGACCGCGTGATTTACCGCGGAAGGGGATAAACCCAGGCTGCCAAAGTAAGTCCCTGCGGAAATCGCGGCAGCCATGATCGCTCCGCCGAACGAGGTTCGCATTGCTGAGGTAGTCAGAAATTGATCGGCTACTTGTGAGGCGGAGGGGATACGTGGGGCGAAAGTGATTCGAAAGCCTTCAGGCGCTCTTTCGCTCTGGAACCTGTGCATCATTTCGCCACCTGCCACATCGCTCGTGATTTCAACCCCCGCATTGTAGACACCCCGCAGAATGTCGTGTCCTAGAACTGGAGCAAGGGATTCAAGGATCTCTGCGGCCCGAGTCTCCGGGGTTGTGTTTGAATTGACGAATGTGTGCATCCAGTTCATCAATTGCGCTGCGAACCCGCCATCAGCAGTGGATGGCTCGCTACCGGCCGACATGGCATATCCGGCGCCTGAGTTGGGCGCTGTATTGTCCATGATTGTACCGAGAAGAAACTGTAAGGCTCCATACAGGCCTGCGTTGGCTGCCGTACCGGGCAGATTGGTTTGTGCGTTGTCGTTGAAAGGAACAAACACCTGCGTGAGGTCGCGGGCCAAGGTGAAGAGCCCCATCTGCGGGCCGAATGAGGCGAGGGCGCCAAGCGCCCCCGGCGTGACGAGTGCAAGGACGACTGCGGCCAGCACTAACCCCAAAGTGAGCATTCGTGACAGTCGCGTCTGGGTGTTTGCGGTGCCGTTGCATTCATCCCGAATCGCGCCAATGATGTTCATCGCCGGACCAATCATCAAAGAAACACCACCTATGACGTTGCGTGTCAGCGGGGAGGCGGCGTTGGACTGCAAGCATTTTTCCAAGGCGAATCCGATCAGTTGGCGGATCGTTGTCAGGGTACCCACGATGAGCCCGGTTCGAAGGCCGCTGATCGTGAGGTTGCTGGCCAGGCGTCCGAGATCTCCTTCGAATTCGTTGCGGCCCAGTTTGCCCAGCATTTCGCCAAGGGAGTCAACGATGGTTTGGGCGCGTTGTAGAGCGATGCTGGGCTCTTGCTGATTCATTGAGCCGTGGAACAGCGACATATCCTCGATCTGTATTACCGTGTGATCGACACTTTCGGTTTCACCATTCATCAGCAATGTGGTGGTCTGAATCATGTTTTCAGCGTGGATAGGGGCGTTTCTTGATTCTTCTGCAATGACGTTATCGAGTGTTTTGGCGAAGTTTTCCATTTCGATTATTACGATATTATTTGGAAATGGAGCGGTGTGCCGGTCAAGGGGTTTTGAATGTTCAGTGATCGCATTTGCGATGTCTTGGGAGCTATTTTCTAATTCTACGGTCGTCTGATTTCTACCACTGTTTTGAGAGGCGTTTGCAGCAGGTAGGGTTGGAAATGAGGTTGTTGATCCGACTGATATAGGCATATTTCGCTCGGTCTGACGAAGGGGGCTTGTTTGCGATCATTCCCCCTCTTGCGCCGTTGCAGCTATCAAATAACGCTTCACACTCGATACCTGCGATGGTTAGCCGCAAAAAGTGGTTTCTAATTGACAGGGGTCCTCGCTCGCAACGTGCTGGGCCGGCTATAATCGCCGGCTCAATTCGCCGCCAATCGAGTCAAACCCGCCCATGTACACCCTGGCCCGTCAGCTGTTGTTCAAACTTTCCCCGGAAACCTCCCACGATCTGTCCCTGGACCTGATCGGTGCGGGCGGGCGCCTGGGGCTCAACGGTTTGCTGTGCAAGGCCCCGGCAAAACTGCCGGTGAATGTCATGGGCCTGGACTTCCCGAACCCGGTAGGCCTGGCCGCTGGCCTGGACAAGAATGGCGCGGCCATCGACGGCTTTGCACAACTGGGTTTTGGCTTTGTCGAAATCGGCACCATTACCCCGCGCCCACAACCGGGCAACCCCAAACCCCGGTTGTTCCGTTTGCCGGAGGCCGAGGCGATCATCAACCGCATGGGCTTCAACAACCTCGGTGTCGATCACTTGCTGGCCCGCGTGGCGGCCGCCAAGTACAAGGGTGTGCTAGGCATCAATATCGGCAAGAACTTCGACACCCCGGTAGAGCGCGCGGTCGACGACTACCTGATCTGCCTGGACAAGGTCTATGCCCATGCCAGCTACGTGACGGTCAACGTCAGCTCGCCCAACACCCCGGGCCTGCGCAGCCTGCAATTTGGTGACTCGCTCAAGCAGCTGCTGGCAGACCTCGCCGCGCGCCGGGCGGAACTGGCGCTGCGTCACGGCCGGCACGTTCCACTGGCGATCAAGATCGCACCGGACATGACCGACGAAGAAACTGCGCAGGTCGCACAGGCGTTGATCGAAACCGGGATGGACGCGGTCATCGCCACCAACACCACCTTGAGCCGCGTGGGTGTCGAAGGCATGGAGCATGGGGACGAGGCGGGCGGCCTGTCCGGCGCGCCGGTGCGTGACAAGAGCACGCACACCGTGAAGGTGCTGGCCTCGGAGCTGGGCGGTCGCTTGCCGATCATCGCGGCGGGCGGCATCACCGAAGGCAGGCACGCAGCGGAAAAAATCAGCGCGGGTGCGAGCCTGGTGCAGATCTACTCGGGCTTTATCTACAAGGGGCCGGCGCTGATTCGCGAGTCAGTGGACGCTATCGCAGCCCTCAGGTAACCCGCCCCCGTTAATGATAACGCTGGAAACCTGACACCCCGCGGCGCTCTCAGGTTTATCGCGAGCATGCTCGCTCCTACAGGTATTGGGTTGGCCATGAAACAGGCATAAAAAAGGGCCCCTCAAAGGAGCCCCTGGGCCGTAGCCCGCCGTCCGGATGGGACGTGCGTGGTTAATTCGCTACATATCAGATTGTATGTCGGAGTGTGTGCCCTGTGTTAGCCGACGGCGTGAAGTTCGTTGAGTCTGTGGATTCCCGCAGTGCCGGTCATACCGTCCCAGTTGTCGCCGCGTCCTTCGCGCCAGCCGTTAATCCAGGCTTGGCGTACCGACGGTAGAGTAAATGGGCAAAGCTCACGGGATTTGCCACCAACGCCATATTGATATCCGCGCAAAAATGCTCTTTCCAACGGATCACGCTTAAGTCTTCTCATAGGGTGTTGCCCTCACTTGTTGACTGTATTTATCGCGTAGACCTCAATCGAGGTCTGGCAGAAAAACTCTGCCGTTGGGGCTCGTTGCCGGCGTGACGAGCCAAGGTGTTGGCGTCATTGCGGCGCCAACCTGTATTGAGTTCTAACCAATGCGTCACATCGAGGGAATGATCGTTTTGTCATAAGGACGTAACCGTTAATGTGCTATGGCACTAAGTAACATGATGTTTGTGGCGTATTTCTTGACCAAACCCCGGTATGATCGGCCCTGCGTTGGATGATCAGGTTAATCCTTTGCTGAGAATGCCTCCCGTTGGCGGGGTGGACTATTCGACGAAGGGTCAACTTATGTCATTTTATTGCATCAACTTTTTTATCTGTCCTTGCATCTAAGCTCATTTAACCCGGGCAGCAAGGGTGGAACGGCACACCTTCGTGCCACGCGGGCGCTCTTCGAGAAAAGCGCCTGATTGAAAACCGGGCCGGCAATGCGTTGCCGCTCCACTCAGCAAAGGCTCCGAATTCTCATGTCCGATCGTTTCGAACTCTTCCTCACTTGCCCTAAAGGCCTTGAAGGCCTGCTCATCGAGGAAGCCGTCGGGCTTGGCCTTGAGGAAGCACGTGAGCACACTTCCGCCGTGCGTGGCATGGCCACCATGGAAACCGCTTATCGCCTGTGCCTGTGGTCGCGCCTGGCCAACCGGGTCCTGCTGGTGCTCAAGCGTTTTCCGATGAAAGACGCCGAAGACCTCTACCACGGTGTGCTGGACATCGAGTGGCAAGACCACATGCTCAATGACGGCACACTGGCCGTCGAATTCAGCGGCCACGGCTCGGGTATCGACAACACCCACTTCGGTGCCTTGAAGGTCAAGGACGCCATCGTCGACAAACTGCGCACCCCACAGGGCGACCGTCCGTCCATCGACAAGCTCAACCCGGACCTGCGCATCCATCTGCGTCTGGACCGCGGTGAAGCGATCCTCTCCCTCGACCTGTCCGGCCATAGCCTGCACCAGCGTGGCTATCGCCTGCAGCAAGGCGCGGCGCCGCTGAAGGAAAACCTGGCGGCGGCGATCCTGATCCGTTCCGGCTGGCCACGCATCGCCGCTGAAGGCGGAGCCCTGGCTGACCCGATGTGCGGTGTCGGCACCTTCCTGGTCGAAGCGGCGATGATCGCTGCCGACATCGCGCCGAACCTGCGCCGCGAACAATGGGGTTTCACTGCGTGGCTCGGTCACGTACCGGCGCTGTGGAAAAAACTCCATGAAGAAGCTTCCGAGCGTGCAGCTGCCGGCCTGGCCAAGCCACCGTTGTGGATTCGCGGTTACGAAGCCGATCCGCGCCTGATTCAACCGGGGCGCAACAACGTCGAGCGTGCCGGCCTGAGCGAGTGGATCAAGATCTACCAGGGCGAAGTCGCGACCTTCGAGCCGCGTCCGGACCAGAACCAGAAAGGCCTGGTGATCTGCAACCCCCCTTACGGCGAGCGTCTGGGCGACGAGGCGAGCCTGCTCTACCTCTACCAGAACCTTGGCGAACGTCTGCGCCAGGCTTGCCTCAACTGGGAAGCCGCGGTATTCACCGGTGCGCCGGACCTGGGCAAGCGCATGGGCATCCGTAGCCATAAGCAATATTCGTTCTGGAACGGCGCCTTGCCGTGCAAGCTGTTGCTGATCAAGGTGTTGCCGGATCAATTCGTCACCGGCGAGCGTCGTACCCCGGAGCAGCGTCAGGCCGAGCGTGAGCAGGCGGCCTACGATCAGGCGCCGAGCGAGCCGCAAGAGCGCCAGTACAACAAGAACGGCAACCCGATCAAACCTGCGCCAGCCCCGGCACCGGTGATCGAGCAGCCGCGCCTGAGTGAAGGCGGGCAGATGTTTGCCAACCGCCTGCAGAAAAACCTCAAGGCGCTGGGCAAGTGGGTCAAGCGTGAGGGCATCGACTGCTATCGCGTCTACGATGCCGACATGCCGGAATACTCCATGGCCATCGACCTCTACCACGATTGGGTCCACGTCCAGGAATACGCCGCACCGAAATCCATTGATCCGCAAAAGGCCTCGGCGCGCATGTTCGACGCCCTGGCGGCGATCCCGCAGGCCCTGAACATCGACAAGAACCAGGTGGTGGTCAAGCGCCGCGAGCGTCAGAGCGGTACCAAGCAATACGAGCGCCAGGCGGCCCAGGGCAAGTTTGTCGAGGTTAATGAAGGCGGCGTGAAACTGCTGGTCAACCTCACCGATTACCTCGACACCGGGCTGTTCCTCGACCACCGGCCGATGCGCATGCGCATTCAGAAAGAGGCTGCCGGCAAGCGCTTCCTCAATCTGTATTGCTACACCGCCACTGCCAGTGTGCACGCGGCCAAGGGCGGCGCGCGCAGCACCACCAGCGTCGACCTGTCGAAAACCTACCTGGACTGGGCGCGTCGCAACCTGTCGCTGAACGGTTTCTCCGACAAGAACCGCCTGGAGCAGAGCGATGTGATGGTCTGGCTGGATGCCTGCCGTGAAGAGTACGACCTGATCTTCATCGATCCGCCGACTTTCTCCAACTCCAAGCGCATGGAAGGCATCTTCGACGTGCAACGTGACCAGGTGCAACTGATCGACCTGGCCATGGCGCGGCTGGCACCGGGTGGGGTGTTGTACTTCTCCAACAACTTCCGCAAGTTCGAACTCGAGCCTAACCTCAGCGAGCGCTACGCGATCGAAGAGATCACCGCCCAGACCATCGATCCGGATTTTGCCCGTAACGCCAAGATCCATCGCGCGTGGAAGATCACTGCTCGCTGACAGGCGAGCCGGACGCGGGGGGGCATCTGCCACACCGCGTCATCGTTCTTCGCGGGCAAGCCTCGCTCCTACAGGCGAACCAGTCGCCGCGGTGCATCTGTCGCACCGCGTCATCGTTCTTCGCGGGCGAGCCGGATCGCCGCGCCGCTCGCTCCTACAGACTATTGGTCCCCCACTGGTCAAATTAGTGGCTAATAGCTATAACTCAACTCACGGCCAATGGGCTTTCCCGCACATGGCGTTTTGAGTTGCGTCTATGTCGTTGTACGCCGTGCGCCCCAAGATCCTGGGTTTTATCAGCGAAGATGTCTCGGCCGGGCTGGTCGCGCTCATGGTCTTGCTCGTCGGCGCGATTCTCACGGCTTTGCTCGCCTGGTCGACGCTGAACCTGTTTCACAATCAATTGCGTCAACGCTTCCAGTTACTGGCCAGCGAACGCTACAGCCGTATCGAAGAACGTTTCCAGGATCAGGAGCAGCGCCTCGATGGCCTGCGCCGCTTCTTTGCCAACTCCGATACGGTCTCGCACGCGGAATTCAACGGCTACACCCAACCCTTGTTACACCGGACCCAGGCGTATTCGTTCGCCGAGCGGGTCAGCCGCGACCAGCGGGCGGCCTTTGAACGCCGGGCGCGCGAGGAGGGCCTGAGCGGGTTCACCCTGCGCGAACTCAATGCCGCCGGCCAACTGCAATTGGCCGGCGAGCGGGATGAGTACGTTGCGGTGCTGTATAGCCAGACGCAAAGCAAGCTCGGTGCGCCGCTGGGTTATGACTTGCTGGCTCAGCCCTTGCGTCGGGCCACCTTGGAGCGGGCCGACCAGCATCAGGGCATGGCCGTGTCGCAACCGATGCACCTGGTCAACATCGAGCCGGCTTATGCGCGAGGCGTACTGTTGGTCGCGCCGGTCATGCCGCACAGCAACAAAGGCGGCGCAACCGGCAAACCGTTCGGGTATGTCATGGCGGTGATCAGCATGCGCCAGTTGCTGGCGGACGGGTTGCCGGAGGCGGGTCGCGATTATCTCTCGGTGCGTATCCTCGACCTGTCCACCGATGAGCAGCACGAGGTGCTGTTTGAATCGCCCAATGCGCCAGCGCACAGTGACTTGTCCACGACGCGCTTGTTACGTCTCGCCGATCATGATTATCAGGTCGATATCCGGCCCAGCGAGGCTTTTCTCCAAGCCAACCACTCTTCAGTGACCACGCTGGTCGTGCTCGGTGGCTTGCTCAGTGTGTTGCTCAGCGCCTTGCTGTATGTACTGGTCAGTCAGCGGCAGCGGGCGCTGAAAATGGTCGAGCAAAGGACCGCGCAGCTGCGCGCCCGCGAACAGGAACTGCGCGGCACCCATGGCCAGTTGCGCGGGGTGCTGGATGCCGCGACCCAGGTAGCCATCATCGCCACGGACCTGCGCGGGGTGATCAGCACTTTCAATGCCGGCGCCGAGCAGATGCTCGGTTATACCGCCGCCGACGTGGTCGGGCACATGACCCTGGAAAACCTGCACTTGCCCCGGGAGCTCGCGGCACGCTCGGCGGAATTGAGTGCGCGTTACGGCAAGCCGGTACCGGCCTGTCACGCGATGCTGGTCGAGGGCGGCGAGGAGGGTGGCCATGAGGCGCGGGAGTGGACGTTGGTACGCGGCGATGGCAGCCATCTGATTGTCAACATGCTGGCGACCCCGGTCCTCGACGAGCAGGGGTTGTGGGTCGGGCACCTGGCGATCTGCATCGACATCACTGAACGCAAGCGCGTGCACGAGGCCCTGGCCGCGCGGGACCTGTTGTTGAAGAAGCTCAGTGCCCATGTGCCCGGCGGGATCTACCAGTTCAAGATGGAGTTCGACGGGCGTTTCAGCGTGATCTACGCCAGCGACGGTATTCGCGAGATCTATGAGCTGGAGCCGGACGTGCTGTTGCTCAACGCCGAAGCGATTTTCACGCGGATTCATCCTCAGGACACCACCCGCGTGCGCGCCTCGATCCGCGCCTCGGCCAACAGCCTCAGCCACTGGCGCGAGGAGTACCGCGTGCAATTGCCCCAGCGCGGCCTGCGCTGGGTCCGTGGCGAGGCGACCCCGGAGGAACTGCCCGGCGGCGGCGTGCTCTGGCATGGCTACATTTCCGACATTACCGACACCAAGCGAGTGGAAGAGGAACTGCGGGCGCTGTCGGTCACCGATTCCCTGACCGGTATCCACAATCGTCGCTATTTCCAGGAACGGCTGACCACCGAGATGGCGCGGGTGGAGCGCGGTGGTGGCGAACTGTCGGTGATCATGCTCGACATCGACCACTTCAAGCGTATCAATGACCAGTACGGCCACGCCGTCGGCGATCGGGTGTTGCAGGCGGTGTGCGAGCGCATTGGTCATCGGCTGCGGCGTTCGGATGTGTTCTGCCGCCTGGGTGGCGAGGAGTTCATGGTCCTTTGCCCGGACATCGGTGGCGAGCAGGCCCATCTGTTGTCACTGGAGTTGTGGCAAAGCCTGCGCAGTGCGCCGATCGATGAAGTAGGCGTGGTCACCGCCAGTTTCGGCATTGCCAGCTGGCGACCCGGAGAAGGTGCGGATGCGCTGTTGTTACGGGCGGACTCGGGGGTGTATGTGGCGAAGCAGGAAGGCAGGGATCGGGTGCAGGGGGAGATGAACTGAGCCGGGGGTTGTACACCATCACTGTGGGAGCGAGCCTGCTCGCGAAGACGGCAGCACATTCAACATCGATGTGACTGATAAGCCGCTTTCGCGAGCAGGCTCGCTCCCACA